>JAGVKR010000280.1 GCA_020050375.1 Planctomycetales bacterium | reverse complement strand
GCCAAGCGCCGCGATCACCGCGTGCTGGGAAAACAGCACAACCTGTTTCACATCAGCCAGGACGTCGGGCCGGGGCTCTGCCTGTGGCTCCCCAAGGGGGCGGCGGTCCGCGGACTGCTGGAAGAGTTCATCAAGGCCGAATTGCTCAAGCGCGGCTATCAACCGGTCTACACTCCGCACATTGGCCGCGTGGAAATGTACGAGACCAGCGGCCATTTCCCGTATTATCGCGATGCGCAGTTCTCGCCGATCTTCGGTCATCCCGCCGGCGCCGTCGTCGATCGCTGGATCACGCTGCTCGAATCGAACGAGCTGGGCCGCGAGAAAGAAAAGCAGTTTGTCGAGTTCGCGCCGCTCCTCGAAGCGCGGGTCGAGGGTTATCCCCTCTCCGGCTCTGTCGCCGAGAAAGTCGCGGCCCTCCGCATCTGGCAGGGGCAGCACGAACGCTACCTCCTGCGGCCGATGAACTGCCCGCACCACGTGCAGGTCTACAAATCGCAGCAGCGAAGCTACCGCGACCTCCCCGTGCGGCTCGCCGAGTTTGGGACCGTCTATCGCCACGAGCAATCGGGCGAGCTCAACGGCATGCTCCGCGTCCGCGGCCTGACTCAGGATGATGCGCATCTCTTCTGCACCCCCGAGCAGGTCGAAGACGAATTCCGCGACACCCTGCAGCTCGTCCAGTTCGTGCTGAGCAGCCTGGGTCTCGACGACTACCGCGTGCAACTATCGCTCCGCGACCCGAAGAGCGACAAGTACGTGGGGAGCGACGAGAACTGGCAGAAAGCGGAAGCGAGCCTCAGGCACGTGCTCGAAGACATGAAACTCCCCTTCGAACCGCGCGAGGGTGAGGCGGCGTTCTACGGACCGAAGGCCGACTTCATGGTCCGCGACTGCATCGGCCGCGAATGGCAACTCGGAACCGTGCAGCTCGACTACAATCTCCCCGAGCGGTTCCAGCTCGAATACATCGGGACCGACAACCGGCCGCACCGCCCGGTGATGATCCACCGCGCCCCGTTCGGCAGCATGGAACGCTTCGTCGGCGTGCTGATCGAGCATTTTGCCGCCGCCTTCCCCCTCTGGCTCGCCCCCGAGCAGGTCCGCATCCTGCCGATCAGCGAGAAATTCGCCGACTACGCCGCCGAAGTTGAAAGGCAGCTCAAAGCGGCCGGCTTCCGCGCGACCACCAACCTCCGCAGCTCGAAAATCAACGGCAAAGTCCGCGACGCGCAGCTCGAACTGATTCCGTACATGCTGGTTGTCGGCCAGAAAGAGGCCGAGCAGGGGACCGTCACCGTCCGCGATCGTCTGGATGCCGACCACCAGCGCTCGCTCCCGATCGCCGAGGCGATCGCCGAATTGAGCAAAGAGGTCGCCGAGCGGCGGATTCGGCAAACCGTCAAGCCAGCCGCACCAGCGGCGGCCGTCGAGGGGGGTGAAGCGAACGAGTATTGAGGGGAAATTCGCAACCCTAGAATCAAGTTGTACACGGCCAAGCGAAATGAGCGTATGATTGGTGTATGCGGATTTATCTCGACATCTGCTGTCTGAATCGCCCATTTGACGACCAACGTCAGGCGCGTGTCCGTCTTGAAAGTGAAGCTGTTCTCACGATCATGGCAGACATCAGCGACGTCGAGTTCATTCATTCGGATGCACACGATTTGGAGAACTCGCGGAATCCCCACCATCACCGAGCTGCGCGCGTTCAACTCTGGCTGGAAGAACAACCTCTTGTTCAAATCTCAGATGAACTTCTGCAGGCTCGTACAGCCGAGTTGATCCAAATGGGATTCAAGAATTTCGACGCGATGCACATTGCCAGCGCGCAGCTCGCCAATGCCGATGTGTTTGTGACCTGTGATGATCGATTGCTGGCACGCGCCAATGCTTACGATGCTCCATCTTTGCCATTAAGAGTGCTGAATCCCCTTGCGTTCGTTGCGGAGCACCTGCCATGACTCAAGTGATCGTCGATCCTGTCGAACTGCGCCGTCGCGGATTTGAGGCTCTTGCTTCCGCGTTAGGGTGGGTCAATGCCGTCCGATTCGTCCGGCAATACGAATGCGAGAGCGTCGACTACACGCGTGAGCGCGATCAATTCCTTCCCGATTGGTCCGCCGAAGAACTGCTTCAGCGCAGCCATGAATTGAAATCCCGCGGCGGTTTCTGAAGACTGCGTCGCGCGCACGGCTGTCAACGCCGACGGTTCCCGACCAAGCCAGTGCCGGTTCGATGGCCGATGGCAACATGCTCAAAGACCTCACCCGATCCGACTGGCTCGGCATCCTGAACATTCCCGAGGAGCGGATTCCCGACGTCCTGATTCTCCGCGGCACGAGGAATCTTCGAACACAGTACCAAGCCATGCTGCCCCACTTCGAAAACGTCCTCGAAGTCGGTTCCCCCAACGGCGTTCTCGAAGACCTGTTCATCGGCGATCTTCAAGGAGCCCCCGTGGCCTTTGCCTGCGTCTACGGCCCCAGCATGGCGTCCGAAATCGTGCACCTCTTTGGCGTGCTCGGGACGCGGACCGTCATTCAAACGGGGAACTGTGGGGCCCTCGCCGACGAT
>JAGVKR010000046.1 GCA_020050375.1 Planctomycetales bacterium | reverse complement strand
GCCAAGCGCCGTGCGGTGCCCGCGCTTCAGGAAGGCCCGTCGCCGACGCTCGCCGTCCTGCCGCTGGCGAACCACAGCCCCGACGTCAAACTGGATCATTACGGGATGGGGCTTGCCGACGTGCTTCAGGCGAGCCTCGGAACCGTCGCCGGGATTCGCCTCGTCGATCGGGAAAAGCTCAACGCCGTTCTCGAGGAACAGAAACTCTCCGCGTCCGGACTGGTCGATCCAAAAACTGCGGTTCGCGTCGGAAAGCTGCTCCAGGCACAACGGCTGCTGCTCGGCTCATTTCTTGAGTTGGGAGACAGTCTCTGCGTTCAAGTCCGACTGATCGATACCGAGAGCGCGTCGGTTCTGGCGTCGCACAAGATCACCGGTCGCCGCGACGGTGTCGCCGAGATGGTCGAAGACCTGACGCTCAAAACCGCCGCCGACCTCGCCGTTCGCATTTCTTCTTCCGCCCAGGATGCGCTCCAGAGAAAGGCCCGTGCCAGAACTCTCGAAGGGGTCGTGCATCATGCGAACATCTTCCGCCTGGCCCGCCAGGGAAAATACAGCGATGCCGCCGACGTGTGCCAGCAGGCCATTCTCGTCGAGCCCGGGAGCATCTTCTTTTATCGCGAACGCTGCTATCTGCTGAACTCGGTCGGCCGGTACGAAGAGATGTTGCAAACCGCCGAGCTGGCCCGCACGCGACCGGAATTCCCGACGGCGGCGCGGTTCGACCATGCCAACACGCTCAGCTTTCAGATGGTGGCCCTCTCGCAGTTCAATCGCAACGCCGAAATCCTGCAGGTTGCGAAAGACTACGCGGCGTTTTATCCCGAACCCGGAAGTCAGGACCACGCCAATCGTTGGATTCGTTCGGCCATGTACGGATTGGGGCGGAGCCAGGCGGAAATTCAGGCGTTCGTCGAAAAAGCGGCTGAGGCCGAAACCGACCGCGAGCACGATTGGCAGAATCACTCCTTGCGAAGTCTGTACTGGTATTGTCGCAACGAAGTCCATTATCAGCTCAATTGGCAGGATCCCAATTTTGACCCCGAGGTGTCAAAGTCGTTTTGCCGCAAGGCGATCGCCATTTTCGAACGCGTGCTCAAATCGGCGGCCGGGAAGCACGACGAGCACACGAAGCAATGGGCCGAGGTGTTCATTCCGCACTTCATGGAGATGTATTTCATCGATAAGCAAGGCCACGGCGTTCCGTACTTCAGCAAAGTGGAGCAGATCGAGTATCTGCGTCGCGCTATCGAGGTGTTCCATCACGAAGAGGCTTTGACGGCGCTGGGTCGGTTCCACGTGGCAAAGGTTCTCGAAGAATCAGAACAATGGGAAGCGGCCGTCGCCGCCTATCGCGAAGTGGCACACAGCGAATCGGGCATCGAATACTCGTTGCTCCCCGCCGATTCAGACCTGTACATCAAGCGCGAAGCCACCACCTGGATCGATCGACGCATCGAGTCGTATTACCGTGTGGCGAAGATCCTCCACGAATCGCTTCACAAGGACGAAGAGGCCCGCGAGGCCTATCGAGAGATGGTCCGCGAAGTCGGCCTGGCGCATTTCGCCGGCCCCGATGCAATCGTGGGCATGCATCAGCTCGGAATGTCGCCGGAGTTCCCCGACAAATGTGTGCTCCTGTGGGGAGGCGAAACCTCGGCCGTGCTCTCGTGGAGTAAGATCCTCAAACCGCTCGGATACAAGGTTCACACGCTCCGCGAGTGGCGGGTGAATCCACCGCAACTGGCGCCGTACTCACTTGTCATACTCATCCGCTCGGGCAATCTCGCGCTCACACCCCGGGAAACTCTGGCATTGCGCTCGTACGTTGCGGCGGGGGGGCCGCTGTTGGCGGTGGTCTCGACCGGGTGGGAGCCGGCGCCCCCGGGGATCCATAACCCGCTGCTGTCATTCTTCGGAATGGAATGCCAGCTCGACCAGGCGATCGAGGCCGGCTCCACGCGCATTCATCCCCACCCGATCACCTCGGGTATCTCGCGGATCACCGTGCGGAATGCCGTGCATATTCAAGCCCCGCCCGAAGCCTCACTCATCGAGGCCGACGAGCGGGTCGTGCTCGCGGCCGCGCCTTATCGCTTCGGCAAAGTGGTCGTGGCGTCGATCGGGCAATGGTTCCTCCCCGACACGTCGATTCTGCCGGAAGACTGGCCCGAGCTCGCGCCCGGCGGTCGCAAGGAGAACATCCATCTCTCGCCGGTCGAGTTCGACGCGCGCCTCGAAACCCCGCTGCTGAAGAACGTGATCGCGTGGCTCACAGAGCCGCACCAGCACGGCGCTGCTTTCGATCGTTGGCGCGAGGTGTGGCGCGACGCGCAGATGACGGCTTGGAAGGCGCAGGCCCACGTCGTCCCTTCGTCGATGCGGGTTGTTCCCTGGAAGGGCATGGCTCCTGTGTTCGACCGGCTGATCAGCGCCGCACCCGATGATGTTGCGAAAGAGGAATCGCTGTGGCTGGCGGGCGAAGCGTTTCTCCAGATGGGCTTCTTCCACTACGGCCCCACCGGGGCCGAACCGAGACCCCACCTGAGTTATACGGCCTACGGTTACAACGCGAACGATCCGCTGCACGCTGAACCGCGCTACTTCCAGGCTCTAATCAGGCAGTTTCCGCAAAGCCCGCTGCGGCCCTACGCCGAATGGAGACTCGCAGAATGCTCTCGCAGAAACACCCATACGCGCACGTCGCCGCAGGTCATCACCGATGAATCGCAGGCCCGACGGCTGCTGACAGAATACGGAAAGATCAAGACGCCAGAGCGCTCCTACGCGCGGACCTGGACGAATCTGCGTCTTGGCACGATCCATTACGCGATGCGCGATTTCGAAAAGGCCGTTCCCTATTACAAAGAGGTTGCCGAGACCATGCCCACCGGGCCCGAAAAAATGATCGCTCTGCTCAATCTCGGCGCCTGCTACGAGCGGTTGAATCAGCCGGCCGAAGGGGTGCGGGCTTACGAAGCCGTCGCGGCTTTGCCCGTCATGCAGTGGCGACCCCTTTCGGACTGGTTCATGGCCTGGGGGCCCATCAATGCTACGGCCGATTTCTCGCTCGCATTTCCCGAGGAGGGAAACGGCCGCCAGATGGCCAATGCCGGAAAGAAACGCCTTCAGGGGAAGTGATCGGCATTCTCCGGTGTTTGTGTGTTACACTCAGCGCGAGTTCAGACCCCGATTGTCATGATGCTCAACTTGGAAAAGTTTCTGCATGTCCACCGACCGCGAGGAAGCCGGCACACCTGCGGCAACGACGAGCCGCCGCCGACCGCCTCGCCTGCTGTGGCAGGCCTTGCTGGGCGCTGCGGTTCTTTACCTCGTCTGCGCCTATGTGATCGCCCCCCTGGTTTGGCGCCGATACGAGAAACGGCATCCCGCGCT
>JAGVKR010000675.1 GCA_020050375.1 Planctomycetales bacterium | reverse complement strand
GTCCCGCCCGCGGAATTCGTCACGCAATTCCGCGATCAGCGCCGGACTGCCCGCCAGGCAACACGAAAGATCGCGACAGACCTGGACCGCGACGCGCGGCGGCGGTGTCCGTCGAAAATGTGTGTAGAAACTGACTAACCCTTCCAGCCGGTACAGGGGAACATTTCGCAATTCGGCAAGCGCGCGCAGCCGCTCGTCGCTGAGCCAGCCGTGCTCATGCTGAAGCCGCGTCAGTTCGCGCAGAAGTTCCACGAAGGTTTCCTTTCAATTGACCACCAGCGCCACGAAGAAACGACCACTGCGCACGTGCGTCTTTACTCCCTTCGCCCCTCGCGGCGGAAGGGTCGGGGATGGGGGGGCGAACGTCATTTGACCCACATGAGCCCCTCTTCGTCGTTTCCATGACAGAGCAATCGCACAATTAAACCCACTGAAGCCGTTACCACCCTTTACGGTGTTTCCCCTTCCGACTCGGGAAAGGGCGGCTCCGTCAAGAACCTGATCTGCGCCCGGAGCGGCAAGGCGTCGGGGGGACGCGAGACCCGGCGATACATTCCGTCGGACTGCATCTCGCGGGCTTTGACGCTGTCCGCCAACAGCGTCGGCAGAATCCGCTGCAACATCCGGCGCTTGAGGGCCGGCTCGATCAGCGGAAACATCAGCTCGACGCGGCGGACGAAATTGCGCGGCATCCAGTCGGCGCTCGCCATGAACACGTCGGCATCATCCCCCGCGCCGAACACGTAAACCCGGCTGTGCTCCAGAAACCGGTCGAGAATGCTGAGGACGCGGATATTCTCGGAAACACCCGGAATCCCCGGCCGGAGGCAGCAGCTTCCGCGAATCAACAGGTCGATGCGAACCCCCGCCTGGGACCCCCGATACAGTGCCTCGATCACCTCGGAATCGACCAGCGCGTTGAGCTTGGCGATGATCCGTCCTTCCTGCCCCTGCTGCGCCCGTTCGGTCTCGCGGTCGATCATCTCCAGAACACGGCGTTTGAGATCCTGCGGTGCGATCGTGAACCGATGCCAGGTGTGGCCCGACGAGTAACCGGTCAGGTAATTGAACAGCGCCGAAGCGTCCTCGCCGAACTTGCGGCGGCAGGTGAACAAGCCAAAGTCGGTGTAGAGTCGGGCCGTCGTCGAGTTGTAATTGCCGGTTCCCAGATGCACGTACCGCCGCAGCTTGTCCCCTTCGCGACGAACGACAAGCGTCACTTTGCAGTGCGTCTTGAGATTCACAAAGCCATACACGACGTGGACCCCCGCCCGTTCCATCTGTCGGGCCCATTTCACGTTCGATTGCTCGTCAAAGCGGGCGAGCAGCTCGACGACGGCGGTGACGTTCTTCCCTTTTTCAGCGGCGTTGATGAGCGCGCGGATGACGGGGCTTTCGCTTCCGGCGCGGTACAGCGTCTGCTTGATGGCCAGCACGTCCGGATCTTCCGCCGCCTGGTGGAGGAAGTCGACGATGCACTGGAACGATTCGTAGGGATGGTGAATCAGGACGTCACGCTTGCGAATCGTCCGAAAGAGATCGGCCCCTTCCTCCATTCCGGCCGGCCGCCGGGGGGTGAACGGCTCGTCACGCAGTTGCGGATACCGTTCGAGACCGTGCCATTCGGAGAACGCCGTGAGATCGAGGGGCCCATCAATCTCGTACAGTTCTTGGGGCATCAGTCCCAGCGGGCGACGAATCGAATCGAGCAGCTTCTCGTTGGTTCCGGCGGCCACTTCGAGGCGCACCGGCTCGCGGTGCCGCAATGCCTTCAGCCCTTCTTCAACCGCTTGGGAAAGATCGTGCAGCACCTGGTCGCCGTCGATGTCGAGATCGGCGTCGCGCGTGATCCGCATCGTCGTCCAGAAGAGGATGTCCGACCCGCCGAACAATTGTCCGAGACGCGACGCCACGAATTGCTCGAGCAACACGTACAGATCGGCTTCTCCCGGCAGCCGAATCAGACGGGGGAGCACGGTCGGCAATTGCACCACCGCCAGGAGCCGTTTCGGCCCCCCCGGGCGATACCCGCGCTGCTCGATGATCGCCGCCAGATAAAGACCGCGACTGCGCAAGTGCGGGGTCGGATGGCTGGGATCGATCGCCATCGGCGTGAGCACGGGAAACACCGTCTGCTGAAAGTATTCGTCGATATATGTCTGCTGCTCGGGCGAGAACTCCGAAGGGACCAGCAGCCGGATGCCGGCATTCGCCAGTTGCGGCAAAACCTCGTCGCGGAGGCAGGCGTATTGACGGGCGACGAGGGCGTGCGTCCGCGCGTGGACCTGGTTGAATTGCTCGTGAATGCCGAGTTGCTCGGGGAGACGATCTTCCGGCTCGGCCAGCCCTTGCATCTGGGAGCGCAGGCCCGAGACGCGAACCATCATGAACTCGTCGAGATTGCTGCTGAAGATGCTCAGAAACTTCAGCCGCTCGAGCAGCGGGTTCGTCGCATCCTCGGCTTCTTCCAGCACGCGGGCGTTGAACTCCAGCCAGCTCAACTCGCGGTTGACGAAGTGCTCCGGGCCGATGAGGTGCTCATTTTCAATAACAGTCGCCATAGCCTGCACAGCGGAAAACTGAGGGAAAAAGTCCGACTCTCAATTCAATTCCAATCCTACCCGATCGCCGGGCCGGTTCGTAGTTACCGCCACAGAACGTCTGCCGGTTTGCAAGCGACCCGCCGATCTCGCGGTTGGCAGAGTGCTGGCGAACCGGTAGTCTAAGCGCTTATGCGATGCGATTCCGAGCGGATGGGCTGCGTTTTTGAATGATCGAGCGCGACAGGGGCGGATCACTACATGTCCGGATCGAGTCGAATCGATGTGAACGAATTGTTGCGGCGGGCCCGCACGGGGGATCAGGCCGCTCGCGATCGATTGTTCGCCGCCTGTCGCAACTATGTTGCCGTCGCCGCCCGGGCCGAGGTGGCCAGTTGGCTCAAGGCGAAAGTCGATGCCTCCGATCTGGTGCAGCAGACGTTGTTGGAGGCGCATCGCGGTCTGGCAAACTTCCGCGGCGAAACCGAGGCCGAGTGGCTCGGCTGGCTGCGGCGGATCCTCGAGAACAACGCGGCGGACTACGTCCGGCAGTACCACGGCGTCGAGAAGCGGCGCGTAGGGCGCGAAGTCTCCCTGCAGCGCGACGACGATTCGGAACGGGGCGACTTCGAGTTGAGCGACGAGGGAGAGACTCCCAGCCAGCTCCTGATGCAGAAAGAACTGCAATTGCAGGTCGCCGACGCGCTCATTGGGCTGCCTGAAGATTATCAGGAAGTGATCATCCTCCGCAGCATGCAGCGGCTGCCGTTCGACGAAGTGGCCGATCGGATGGGCCGCTCGCGTCCGGCGACGCAAATGCTCTGGCTGCGGGCGATCAAGAAGCTCCAGGAAGCGATGGAGTTGAAAGAATGACGAATGTCGAAATGAACAAATGTCTAATGAAATCCGAAACACAAAAGCACGAAAAAGCGCCGTTTTGTTTTTTGAATTTCTGATCTCCTTCGTCATTTGTTTTTCGTCATTCGTGCTGATCGATATCCATGAGCCTGACAGACCCTTTCCCTGAATCCAACGACGCCGCGCTATTCGAACTCGTTGATCGGTACGTCGCGCTGCTACAGATGGGGGATCGCCTGCAGGCGGACGAATTGCTGGCGGCGTCTCCGCAGTTGGCCGAGCTGGCGCGGTGTCTCGAAGCGCTCGATGGGTTTGCTTCTGTTGCGGCGGATGGTCGTGCCGCTACGCACACCGCGCACGATCCCGATGCGAGGGTGGCCGAACCGGGTCCGCATCCGGAATCCCCCCAGGTTGCGGGTTCCGCATCGTTCGCACGCGATTTCGGGCGGTACGAATTGCTCGAAGAGGTGGGGCGCGGCGGAATGGGAGTCGTGTACAAAGCGCGGCAGCGCGACCTGAATCGGACCGTCGCTCTCAAGATGATTCTTTCGAGTCAGCTTGCCGGGGCCGAGGAGGTCAAACGCTTTTACCGCGAAGCGCGGGCCGCGGGTCGGTTGCGGCATCCGCACATCGTCGGGATCCACGAAGTGGGACAGGTTCACGGCCAGCATTATTTCGCGATGGAATACGTCGCGGGGAGCAGTCTGGCCGAGATTCTAAGGCGCGGCTCGCTCGCCCCCGAGCAGGCGGCACGCTGCCTGGTCGCCGTGGCCCGCGCCGTTGAATACCTGCACTCCCACGGAATTCTGCACCGCGATCTGAAACCCTCGAACATTCTGATTGACGAATCCGGGGCCCCTTACGTCACCGACTTCGGCCTTGCGAAGATTTTTCAGGACGACGATGACCGCACGCAGTCGGGAGTGATCCTCGGCACGCCGGGTTACATGTCGCCCGAGCAGGCGGCCGGTCGGATCGGGGAAATCTCAGCTCAGAGCGACGTCTACAGCCTGGGGGCGATCCTGTACGAGATGCTCTGCGGACGTCCGCCGTTTCGCGAAGACAACCCGCTCAATACGATCCTGCAGGTCCTCGAGAGTGAGCCGACGCGCCCCGGACATCTTTGCCCGCAGATTCCCCCGGAACTCGAACGGATCTGCCTGCGGTGCCTCGAAAAGGCTCCCGAGCGGCGATTCTCGAGCGCGGGGAGCCTGGCCGACGAGCTCGATCGTTACCTTCGTAACGAACCGCTGGAAACCCGCTCGGCCAGCTTTCGCGACCGCGTGCGTCGCTGGGTGCGACGCGACACGGGACTGGTGGCTCGGCTGGCGATCCTGGCGCTGGCGACGACCATCGTCGAAG
>JAGVKR010000679.1 GCA_020050375.1 Planctomycetales bacterium | reverse complement strand
GGTCGGTCGAGGGCCAGCGCCGGTTGTGGAGCTTTGCCGAAACGCTCGTCCCCAAACGGTCTCCCGGTCAATTCAACCAGGCGCTGATGGAGCTGGGGGCCACCGTTTGCACGCCGGATAAGCCCGCATGTGATCGGTGCCCCGTCCGCCGGTGTTGCGCGGCATTCGCCGACGGGGCCCAAGGCGCGATTCCCCAGAGCGCGCGGCGGCCGACCATCACGGCCGTCACCGAAATCGCCGTGGTCGTCGAACGGAAGGGGAAGTGCCTGTTGCTCAAGCGCCCGGCGGGAGAGCGCTGGGGCGGGCTGTGGGACTTCGTGCGGTTTCCGGTCGAGGAAGAACGAACGCCTCGTCAGCGCGAAGAGGGCAAGCGACGCAAGTCGTCGAGTAAGGTGAGGACGCACACGAACGGTCGGACGATAGGCGCATCGCTCGCTCGGCGCGTTGCTGAAACGACTGGCGTCGAAACGGAAGTCGGCGATTTGCTCACCGAGCTGCGGCACGGCGTAACGCGGTTTCGCATTACGCTGCGGTGCTATCGAGCTCGCTGGATCGCAGGCGAGCCGGATGCCTCTGGCATCGAGCACCGCTGGGTGGCGCCGCACCAGCTCCACGACCTGCCCCTGTCGATGACGGGCCGCAAGCTGGCGCGCCTGATCCAGCAGTCGCCATCACCGGCCGCCGAATGATTGTTTCGGCAGAGCGATCGCCTCCCGCTCAAAACGTGCGAGAACCTGGCCTGAATAGACGGTCGTACAGAACCCGTCGTGTTGGCTTTAGCCAACATGAATCAACATCTCGTGTGGACTGAAGTCCACACGACAAACGATCACACGCTCTCACCCTCTCACGACCGGCGCTGCCCAGCCGTCGTAGGCTCCGCCCGAATTCTCGGCCCGCAAAAGGAGATCGGTCACGATTCCGTCGATCGTTTCGAGTTCGACGCGGTCGCTGCGAATCAGGCGAACGCCGAATCGAAAAGGGACGTCGGTCTCTTTGTCGAGAAAACTCTCGGCCCGAAAGCCGTTTCCCGCGATCTGCACGAGGAACTGATCGCGGCTCTCCTCCGAGGGAAAGTACAACCAGTGATCGATGTCGCGCGGCTGCGACAGGTCGTCGCCGTTTTCCGTCAACTGATTCACCAGCCGACGGTTATGGATCGACTGTAAATCGAGATCGCTTGGAAAGAGCAGATTCGAGTAGGTTTCCCATTGCGGGTCGGCCTGATCGCGGCAGGCAGCCTCGTTCTGCGGGAAACGCAGCATCGCTTTGGCGACCCCTTCGGCAAATCCGGCCGCTGACGAGCCGTAGTAAAAATGCTCGCGCGCTCCCTGCGTCGTGATCCGCCCGATATATCGGGCGCGAAGGATCCGGGCGACCGCGGCGAACAGCTCGTCTTCGATCGCATCCAGAAGGTCGGCCTCTTCCCGGTCGGTCAAGCCGTCGTCGCGAGGGCTTTTCATGGGGACGCTCACCCGCAACAGCCACGGGCGGCTCTCATCGGGTGCGGTCTCGATCTGCTTCAAGTCGACGAAAACCGACGCCGGGTGGTCGTCGACCGTCGAGAGATAAAAATCCCAGTCTTCGTTCATGCTTCGTCCTGCAGAGAAAGTCGGAGGCTCGGAGGCCACGATTTCTGTCGCCGATGGATTGATTCCTGACGCCAGCCTAATGTAACGCAGGCGATCGTAAGCGAACACCGCTCTGCAACTCTTGTTCGTCCCCCGCGATTCGGTCATAGTCAATGTCGACGGACGCGATGCCCGCTCCGAACAGCCGTCGGGGAGTTTCTGATGATCGCCAGCGGTTTGCGTGTCTCGGTGCTGCTCTTGATCGTTGCCGCTTTGGGCACAGTGGGGATCCCCGCGTCCCCCAGCTCTGTGGCGGTCGCGCAGTCGCCAAAAGTGGACAAAGGAAAAAGTCCGGCCCGCAAAGCTCCCGCCCGCAAGGCCGGAGCGAAGAAGTCGGCGCCGATCGACGTCGGGGAGGCCACTTGGCCGCAGTTCCTCGGCCCGCGCCGCGACAACGTCTCGACCGAGACCGGCCTGCTCAAGAAATGGCCAGCCGGTGGACCGAAGCTGCTCGGTGCCATCAGTGGCCTCGGGGTTGGCTTCTCGAACATCGCCATTGCCGACAACACCGTCTACACGATGGGGAACCGCGGCGAACGCGAATTCGTTGTGGCAATCGCCCTCGACACGAGCGAGCAGGTCTGGGAATACGACAACGCTCCCGCCTACCACAACGGATACGGCGATGGGCCGCGCGGCACCCCCACGGTCGATGGCGACCTGCTTTACGCCCTCGGCGGCTCGGGTGCGCTGGTGTGCCTCGATCGCAAATCCGGCAGCGAGGTCTGGAAGAAAAGCCTCGTCAAGGATTTCGGCACGGCGATTCCCGGGTGGGGAATCTGCGAGTCGGTCCTGATCGACGGCGACCACTTGATCTGCACACCGGGGGGTTCCGGGGCGACGATGGCCGCGCTCGACAAAAGATCGGGCAACGTCGTTTGGAAGGCGGCCACGCCGCAGAACGATCGCGCGGCCTACGCTTCGGCGATCGCCGTCGAAGCCGACGGCGTGCGGCAGTTTGTGAACTACACCGCCAGCGGTGTGATCGGGATCCGGGCGACCGACGGCCAGTTCCTGTGGCGCGACGACAGCTCGGCCAACGGGACCGCCAATTGCTGCGCACCGGTCGCCTCCGGCAATCTCGTGCTCACAGCCTCCGGCTATGGAAAAGGGGCGAGCACCGTCAGCCTGGCTTCCAGCGACGGCAAAACCACCGCGAAGGTCCAGTACCATACCAACGACCTCAAAGTGCAGCATGGTGGACTCGTGCTGCTCGACGGTCATGTTTACGGCTCGAACGACCCCGGGATCCTCGCGTGTGTCGAGCTCAAAACCGGCAAGTCCAAATGGGTCAACCGCTCGGTCGGCAAAGGCTCGCTGACCTGCGCCGACGGACACATAATCCTCCGTAGCGAAGGTGGCCCGACCGCGTACGTATTGGCTTCCCCTGCGGGTTACAAGGAGCAGGGCCGGTTCGAGCCGAAGGACCGCAGCAGCCGGAGCGCCTGGACGTATCCCGTCGTTTGCGGCGGCAAACTCTTCCTCCGCGATCAGGACCTGTTGCAAGTGTACAACCTGCATGGAAAGTAACCCACAGCAAGCGAGCCGTCCGGGTTTTTCCCGGCGGTGTGATTGAGCGCTGCAAATATGGCGGGGGACGGCGGGGATTAACCCCGCCGCTCGCTGGCGATGCTTTGGCGACTCGGGCTCCCTCACTACTGCAACTGCGAGTAAAGGACGATGTTGATCGCCAGCCGGACGGCGTCTTCGTGGATGTAGCCAGTGCAGGCGACCGATGCCTGACGCTCCAGCGCGCAACTGATGTCGTATTTGCTGTAGATCACGACGAACTTGCCGTCGATCTCGATCCCTTCCAGAAAGGGCTCGACCGCGCGGACCGTCACCTGCAGGGCCGCATCTCCGTTGTCGACGTTGGGCTCGCGGCGTTTCACGGTCTTCAGGTCGAAGCCGTTCCCTTTGGTCGTGAACAGCTCGTGATCGGGGGGGATCCGCTTGAGGGGCGCATCGGGAAACAACTGCCCGATCAGGCGGCGGAAGCTCTTGTCGAACGGCGCCACGCCGCAGCACGAATCGGCGAACAAAACTCCCCCCTGGGTGATGTAGTTGCGGAGCCGGTCCTGCTCGGCCTTACTCAGCGCAAAATCGTGCCGTCCGTGCATGTACAGAAGCGGGTAGCGATTCAGGTTGGGGTCGACCAGCGTCAAATTGCGGTGCTTGGCCGACGCCGACAGGCCGGCCGTGCGATTGAGCGCGAGCAACAGATTCCGCAGCGCCTGCGGCGCGGCGTCCCAGTCGCCGGTGTAGCGCATCTTGGCGATCTGCAGGAGGTCGCGCTCGATCTGGTCGACCTCGGTCTCCTGCTGCAACTGTTCCTGCTGCTGCAGTTTGTTGATGATTTCCCGTCCCGTCACATACGCGACAACGTTCACGCCGACCTGCGCGGCCTTCGTGATCATCGTCGAAAGCTCCTTTGGCCTGTTCGGCAGGTCGAACGACGTCCATTTGTCCCACAGGCAGGCGTGATCGTCGGGGGCATACATGATGCTCGTCCGGCACCCGACGTCGACCCCCCACAATTCGGCGGTCGGCTGCCCGCTCTCTTTGTCGAAGAGCCGATATTCGCTGCGGAAGACGGGGTGCGTCCCGTCGAGCTTCCGCAGTTGCGCCTCGGACGGCGGATACATCTGCCGGATCAGGTCGCGGAAGCCTTCGTCGAACGCCGCGCTTTTGCAGCCCCGGACGGCGAAGATGAATCCTCCTT
>JAGVKR010000116.1 GCA_020050375.1 Planctomycetales bacterium | reverse complement strand
TGATCGATGGCGTGGCTAGGAGTGCCAAAGCGTTCCTGCGGCATATTCATTCCCAAGTGGTCCAATCGGACACGTGAGTACCTGTTGATAAGATACTCAGATCAAGATCGGTTGAACAGGCCATTTGACTGGAGTGAAGAGGATTCAGGAGTCGGGATTCGGGGGCTTGCTCGCGCGGCATTTAGCCCCCCGTGATTCACGGGGGGCTAATTACGCGAACACTTCGAGGCCGGTCCGCACCGGCGGCGGGGCGAGGTGGCGGACGGGCCAGCGGCGGTGCAATAGATAGCCGACGAAGCCCGGCAGGCCGAGGAGGAAGACGAAGGCCAGCCAGCCGTAGCTGCGTGGCAGGTGGTAGCGGCGTTGCCAGTGGTCGGTGGCGACTGTCAGGCCGATTGCGACGAGCAGGACGAGCAGCATCGCCGGCCAGGACTCGGAAATGATCTCGCTAAGCGTTTCATCCCTTGTGGCCGGATCTGTCAGGAACGGCAGAATGCCGAGCACAAGCGGCGCGGGAACCGCCGCTGCGGCGAGAAACGATTCTTCTCGCGTTGACTGCAACCCGTTGCGAGCCTGGATCGCGATCGTTCGTCTTTGTGTCACATTGCCGGCGCGATTGAACCAAACCAGATCGTGCGAATCGGTTGTGGACTTCAAGTTCCAATGCCCGATGTCGACCAGCGCTTCGCCGTTGGGGAGCACATAGAACAAGAACGCCTCATCGCGGATTTCGGACGGGAGCGAGTATTCGACGATTTCGCCGTCGCCCGGATTGAAAAGAACAATACGGTCGGGCCGGCGAATCACGTATTCCATCCGCCACATCTGCTGCCATGACGTGATTTCACCCTGGGGGCCCACGCGCAACTGCATGATTTGCCCTGCACTGGTGACGTCGCCAGCACCCAGGAAGTCTGTGACGCGTCGCTCGGCAAGGTCGATCTGCAGGAAACGCCCTCCCGCATGCAGAAAGACAATCCACGGTGCGTAGGCCAGCGAGGGCGAGTTTCTAATGAACCTGCCAGGAGTGAATCCGACTTCACCGCGCACTACATCGCGGTAGACGCAAAACAACGTCCCAATTGATCGCAAGTACCGTCCATCGATGGAGAATTCGTCATCCTTTGCCGGGGCGCTCATGGAGAACCCTTTTGTGGTGATGTAACCCGTAATCGCGCGTGTCGCGGAGTTGTACCCGACGAAATGCCCTCGCCCTTGGGACGAGCCATCCGTTGCAACGAAGTACCAGTACGTCGGAGGGTTTGTTGCGTCGGCGAACGACACGACTCGCCCTTCCCATCCCGAATCGTTCCCGATGTCCGATTCATCAGCATGCGCTCGGAGCGGAGCCGGGTTGATGATGGCTTCGCGCGAGGTCGGTTCGCCGTCAAGTGTGCGATGTTTGAACCGGTTGCGCTCTTGCATCGCAATCAGTACAGCACCGTCGGCTCCGACACTGATCGATTCGCGCAAGACGCCGCTCGCATCGCGTTGAAGGATCTCCCGACGGACTTCGTGGAGCCAGCCGACGGCAAAACCATACGGCAGCGCGAATCCCACAGCCAGAATGAAGGCGAGCGCGAGACGCGGGATCAGGGATGGGTTGGGGGACGACATTTGGCACCTCGGATGATTCAACATAACGAAGCTCGAAAAACAAATGTCTAAGGAAATCCGAAAGACAAAAGTCAAAGAGGTCGCGAGAGCTTTCTCTTTTTTGAGTTTTGACTTTCATTGGACATTTGAATTTCGTCGTTCGGATTTCCACTACAATCAGTATTCGCGAACCCGCGTTGTGTACAAAATCGCCGCCATATAAACGGCGTCGACAACGAGCGCGACGAACCAACCGGTGAGCGGCCACCAGACGATCGCATATATCCAAAACATCGCCAGCGCCGCCAAGGCTAACGGAAACAGCCGCGTGGCGTACCAACGGGCTTCGCGGAGGCCCGACAGAAACGCCGCCAGGTAAACGCCCGTTGCACCGCCGCAAATCCGCAAAGGCGCATTCGTCATCCGCCAGTCGAACGGGCCGGCGTGCGTGCCCGGAACGGCCGCCCAGATGGCGAGGATCAGGACGGGAATCGCGGTAGCTGCGACGAGCAACCCTGCTCCCACGACGAGCTTCGTGAGCATGATCCCGGTTCGCGGCGCGGGGCGGTGCAACAGGAACAGCCACGTGCTGCGGAACGATTCTCCCAGCACCTGCCGGAAGCCGAGCGCCAGCCCGCCGGCACCGGCGACCCAGGCGAGATTCTGCCTCAGTCCGGGATGAACGAAGGGAATCTTCCGCGACTCAAACGGATCGATCGGGAGCATCCCGAACGACACGAGCCGCCACGGGTCGGCCGCGCCGCCGATCTGATCGAGGATGACCAGCGCCATCGCGGCAAAGACGATCCCGCCGATCCAGGCGGTCTCACGCAGCTCCTTGAACGCCAGCGCTTTGTACATGCGCTTCGCCTCCGTCAAAAACAGGGAGCGACCGCCTCGGGCCGCGGGTGTATTCGATGAACGCATCTTCGAGATTCAATTCCACGACTTCGATCGACGCAGGCCCGAGCGACTCGGCCGCCTCGCGATGGGCGTCGACGTAATTGACGATGACCAGCTCGCGCCGTTGGCCGACGACGCGATCGCTGACGATCCCCTCCATTTGCGGAAAGGGCTTCGGTGTTCCGGCGAACTCCAGCACGACTTTGCGGAGGCACTGCTTGAAGTGCTCGGTCGGGCAGTCGACGCGGAGCACGCCGTCGACCATGATCCCGATCCGATCGGCGACCCGCTCGACGTCTCCCAGCACGTGCGAACTGAAGAGGATTGTCCGCCCCTCGCGCTGGATGATCTGGATCAGCGACTCGAGAAAGTCGCGACGGACGACCGTATCGAGCCCGAGCGTCGGATCGTCGAGGATCAAGAGCTCCGGATCGGGCGCCACGGCCAGCGCGAGCGAGACCTGAGCCCGCTGGCCGTTCGACAATTTGCGGATTCTCTTCCGGCGGGGGAGCTCGAAATGGTCGATAATCTGAGCAAATAGTGACGGGCTCCAGCGGGTGTAGAAGGGGCGCGTGAAGCGCTCCAGCGCGTCAATCGTCATCCCGCCGTAGAGGGGGTGTCCCTCGGCGATGTAGGCGACGCGGGCCCGGGTGGCCGGGGCGAGATCGGCGACATTCTCGCCGAGCAGAATGGCTTCGCCGGCATCGGGGTGAAGCATTCCGGTGAGCATGCGGATCGTCGTCGATTTGCCGGCCCCGTTCCGGCCGAGGAAACCGTAGACGCAGCCGACCGGGATTCGCAGATCGAGCGCGTGGACGACAGGGCGACCGCCGTAGTATTTGGTGAGCCCGCGGGTCTCGATAGCGGGAGCGGAGGGCATTGGGAAGGGGGGTGGAGTTGCTTTCATGGGCGTTTGAAGGTCATTGAGAATTGCACGGACTGACCCCGGCAACATCGACATCGAAAAGAAAAAACGAATCGCAACTTCAAATGCTCTCTTCGATAGACAACTGAAGACCCCTGCCGGCTTGTCCGGCGGGTGAATCAGATTCATGGGCTAGAAAAGGTGCTATTCCGGGAGATGAGACCCCCGTGAGCTTGTCTCACGGGTGAATCAGATTCGCGCGAGTGTGCGTCCTCTCCAGGAATCTCATTCACCAGCCACGCAAGGTGGCTGGGGTCTTGGAAGGCCACAACGGCTTGGATTAGCCGATTGATCTTCTTCACCTGCCGGACAAGCCGGCAGGGGTCGTGACTTAGGTCCCGCCGTTCCGTTAATAGCTGCGAAACTTCAGCAGGGACAAACCAGCACGAAATCATCAGCGTGACACTCCTGAGGCGGAAACGCGCGGCCATTCGAACTGTTTCGTGCGCTCGGTGACGACGGCGACGACCTCTTCGCGGGAATAACCGAGATAGACGGCGGCGGTCAGAAACGCGTCGAGTGCGTCGAGCAGTTTTTTCTTGCGGGCGGGCTTGCTGAGATCGTTGGTCGGCTCGGCGACGAAGACCCCCAGCCCTTGTCGGGTATGAAGCACTCCATCCCGCTCGAGCTCGGTGTAGACGCGGGCGATCGTATTCGGATTGACGACCAGCGTCCGCGAGAGCTCGCGGACGGATGGGAGCTTTTCCCCCGGCTGGAGCTGCCCGCGGGCGACCCCTTCGCGGATCTGCGCGGCGAGCTGCCTGTAGATCGGTTCGCGGCCGGAGGTGGCAATCTGCAATTCCATGACGGCTCCCAGACTGTACTAAGTGTAGTAGTACAGTTGTGGGGCGTCAAGGGGGAGTGTGGAATTCGGAGTGCGGAGTGGGGAAGACCTCGTTCCCACGCTCTGCGTGGGAACGCGCTTTCCGACGCTCTGCGTCGTCGCGTCAACGCGATTGGGATTCGTGACACGACGGTGTCGAACATCCAACATCCAACGTCCAACGGTCGTCGACGGGTGTGTTTCCGGTGGGTTGGAATTGGCCCGTCGTTCCCATGTGCGACGCAGAGCGTCGGGACGCGCGTTCCCACGCGGAGCGTGGGAACGAGGGCAAGCCTCAAGCCTCAAGCCTACGGCTGCCAGGGGGCGTTGCCGGCGCGTTGGATCTGGGCCTGCAGGGCGGCGGAGAGGGCGCGGAAGATTTCGGGCTCGGATTGGGCGAGGTCGGTGGTTTCGAGGGGGTCGCGGGTGAGGTTGAACAATTCGCGGGGGGCGAAGGGGCTGTCCTGGACGAGCTTCCAGTCGCCGCGGCGGAGGGCTTCGATCGTTTTTCCGCCGTAAGCGGGGCCCCCTTCGCGGCGGACGAAATACAGATCGCGCGGGGCATCAGATTGCAGCTTGCCGAGCAGCGTGGGGAGGAAACTCACGCCGTCGATGCCCGTCGGACTTGTGATGCCGGCCGCTTCGCAGAGGGTCGGGAAGAGATCCATCGTGACGACGACCCGTTCGGAGCGCGAAGCGGCGGCAGTCTTTCCGGGCCAGCGGACGGCTCCCGGAACGCGCAGGCCTCCCTCGTACATGTGCTGCTTCTCGCTGCGATAGGGGCCGTTGCGGGCCTGCCGGCTGAGCAAGCCACCGTTGTCGGAGGTGAAAACGACGAGCGTGTTTTCGGACAGTTTCAACCGATCGAGCGAGTTGAGGACTTGGCCGATGCCCGCGTCCATGTGCTCGATCAGGGCGACGAGCTTCGCGCGGGGCTCGGTGATCTCCGGTTGACGCTCCTTCACTTTTCGCAGCCATTCGACCGGCGGCTGAATCGGGTCGTGCGGGGCGTTGTACGCCAGATACAGAAAGAATGGCTCGGGCTTGTCGGCCCGCGTCTTGAGATAGTCGCAAGCCCAAGCGGTGAAGAGGTCGGTGGCATGTCCCTCGGCGACGATCGTTTCCCGGTTGTGCCGCAGAAAATTCTTGCCGTTGCGCAGATGCGACCAGTAGTCGTCCATCATGTCGCCGAGAAAGCCATGGAAGAAATCGAAGCCGCGATCGAGGGGCGTATTGGGGGCGTCGAACCCGAGATGCCATTTCCCGACGATCGCCGAATGGTAGCCGGCTGTTTTGAGCCGGCTCGGCAAGAAGACGCACTTTTGCGAAAGATATCCCCAGGAGTTGGCTGGAATGTCGCGGATCACCCCCGGCACGCCGACGCGATCGGGATAGCAGCCGGTCATGAGGGCCGCGCGGGTGGGGGAGCAGACGGGGCTGTTCGCGTAAAAATTGTCGAACGTCATCCCTTCGCGAAACAAGCGGTCGATGTGCGGCGTGCGAAGGTCGGGCGTGCCGAACGCCGAGTAGTCGCCGCGGCCGAGGTCGTCGGCGAGGATGACGACGATGTTGGGGTGGGGTTCGGCGCGGCACGCTTGGCTGAAAACGAGGCTGCTCGCCAGCATGGCGATGAAGGGCGCGGCGCGAGAGGCGCGGAGCACGATCGCGCGATTGCGATCAATCCATGCTCGGGACGGGAGCATCCGTTGCAGCGGCGTTGGTTGTTTGTCGAAAGTCAATTGACGTTCGCCCCCCCATCCCCGGCCCTTCCCCCGCCGGGGGGGGGAAGGGAGATTTCGATCCGCGCGCGGCTCTGCTCGATCCTCGATCTTCTATCCTCAATCCTCGACAGTCACCCTCACTTCAGCGGCTTCAACTTGATATTCCGGTACCAGCAGTCACTGCCGTGGTCCTGCAGGCCGATGTAGCCCTTCCGCGGGTGATCTTTGTAAACGACGTCGAACTTGTGCTCGGTACCATCGGGGCGCTTGTTCTTCTCGGTCCACTGGTCGAGGTCCATCGAAGTGATGCGCTCGCCGTTGAGCTCGACGGCGAGGCGATTGCGGTCGCTCGTGATTTGGATGTGGTTCCACTCGCCGACCGGTTTGAGGGTGTTCTTTTGCGGCTGGACGAGATCGTAGATCGCGCCGGTGTCGTGGAAGCCGGCCGTGTCACTTTCCTGAATAGCGACTTCGATGCCGTTGAAGCCCACGTCTTTACCCGGGCGCGGGGTGAGGGGTGACGTGCGGAGGAAGATCCCGCTGTTGCACTTGGGAGTGAGCTTGAAGTCGAGCGCGAGGACGTAGTTCTCGAGCGGCTTCTCGTAGACCAGCATGTAGTCGCACGGATGGGGGTTGAGGGCCCCGTCCTGCACATGCGAGGCGGGGAGGGGCTTTTCCTTGGGCGTCATCCACCCCTTCGTCGTCTTGCCGTCAAAGAGGAGTTGCCAGCCCTCCTTCTTCTCCTGGTCGGTGAGCGTGTTGTCGGCGGAGTGGGCCGCTCGAACAGCGATGAACAGAAAAACGATTGCTGCGAGATGTCGAATCATCGGAGCGTCTCGTGAGGAGGATTGTGGAGGGCTGGGAGGACGCATGGTCGCCTTTCGCTTCGCGAAAGGGCGCGTTCTTTCGCGGAGCGAAAGACGACGCTGAGGCCGATTCTTACAACGTCCACCCCTTGCGATACTCGGTATGCACGAAGCGGTCGAGCTCGGGGGCGTTTTTGACCTTCATCGCGGCATTGTCCCATTCGATTCTCGTTCCCGGCGCCCTCAGCGCCAGAACGCCCAGCAGGACGATTTCGGTGAGGGGGCCGGCGTAGTCGAAATTCGAAATGGGGCGCGGGCCCCCTTTGCAGGCGAGCAGCCATTCTTCGTAGTGGCCGGGCGAGCGGGTCATCGTTTTGGGGACGGCGCGGGCCGCTTCCTGCAAACCCGCCGGCCAAACTTCGGGCATCCCTCCGTGCGAGCCGTGGTGCATGACCCCCTTTGAGCCGACGTAGAGCACGCCGTTGTCGATCAGCTTCTTGCCCGCCGGCATTTGCGCGGGGGTGGGAGGCATCAGGCCTCCTTCGTACCAGGTCATTCGCACGGGAGGGAGCGAGCCGCGAGCAGGAAACTCGTACGCGATGATCGACGCGATTGGGAAAGTCTCGGTGTTGGGCTTGTTGTCGGCAAGGACCGAACCGTCGAGCGTCGAGCGGGCTTCGACGCTGGTGGGCGTTCCCAGTCCCAGCGCCCAGACCGGATGGTCGATGATGTGACAGCCCATGTCTCCCATCGCGCCGGTGCCGAAATCCCACCAGCCGCGCCAGTTCGACGGGCAATACGCTGAGTGATACGGCCGTTCCTGGATCGGTCCGAGCCAGAGGTTCCAATCGAGTGTCCTGGGAATGGGGGGCGTGTCGGTGGGCCGGCCGATTCCCTGCTTCCAGAGTCGGCCCGCGCGATCGGACCAGACATGAACCTCGCGCACCTCGCCGATGACACCCGCCTGAATCCATTCGTTCGTCAGCCGCGAGCCTTCACTGGCGTGCCCCTGGTTCCCCATTTGCGTCGCGACGCCGGCGACGTGCGCGGCTTTCGTCAACTCGCGGCACTCGTGCAGCGTGTGCGTGAGGGGTTTTTGGCAATAGACATGCTTGCCGGCGCGGATCGCGGCCATCGAGGCGACGGCGTGGATGTGGTCGGGTGTGCCGACCGAGACGGCGTCGATGTTCTTCGCCTCTTTGTCGAGCATCTCGCGGAAGTCTTTGTAACGCCGCGCCTTGGGAAAGGCGGCAAACGAACCCGCAGCGCGGGTCTCGTCGACGTCGCACAGGGCGACGACGTTCGCTCCGTTGCGGGCGTGGGTGGCGATGTCGCCGCCTCCCATTCCGCCGGCGCCGATCCCGGCGAGATTGACCTTCTCGCTCGGCGCGATGAAACCGGCCCCACCCAGGACGTGGCGGGGGACGATCGTGAAGCTGAAGGCTGCCGCGCTGGCCGTGGTCAGAAAAGATCGTCGAGAAGTTTCGGTGACTGCGGTGAGTTTCTGTGGAGTGGTTGCCATCGTCGACTCATCTCCGGGGGCGCGAATCGGGGGGCAGGGATATTCGAAGAAGTCCTGTTGTACTCAATGCCGGGGCCGTTCGCGACGAAGGTCGAAAAGTCGGGGCGTGACGCGACTCTGCACTGATGGTTCGGGCTTGATTCGACGCTGTTCGGGACGCTCGGCGGCTTGCCGAGGCGCAACCGCGGAACACTTGCTACGCGGCCCCTCGCTAACGCGTCGGGTGACAATGGTGGGGGCTATTTCGCGGCGACGGCGTCCGTGGGGGCGACGTCGTAGCAGGCCATTTCTTCGGCGTTGCGGACGTAGAGTTTCCCGCGAACGATGACCGGGTGGTTCCACGTCTTCCCTTCGAGGGCGGCAAAGCGCCCCAGCTCGGTGAGCTTCTGCGGATCGGCCTTCACCAGAACAGCTTCGCCGGTTTCGGACAATACGAGAAGCAGTTTCTGGTCGACGATGAGCAGAACCTGACCGTGTCCGTACCGGCCTCCCTTCCAGGCGCGCTTCCCCGTCGCGAGATCGATGCAGGTGAAGATGTTGACGTCGAATCCGTAGGCGTACCCCTCCTGCACGACAAAATCATTGAAGTACGGTTTGAAGTCCCTCGATTCCCAGAGGACCGCGACGGACCATTCGTCACCCGGCTTCGTCACCCGCAAGCGGCGCGTGCCGATTCCGAAGAACGTCGTGACGAGGACCATGTCTCCGTCCACGTAGGGCTGCAGGACGCGCGAGCCGTTGCCAGCGGTCAGCCAGGTGTGGCTCCAGAGAATTTTTCCGGTGAGCGGGTCGAGTCCCGACACCCCTTTGTCGGTCTGGGTCACAATCTGTTCAACGCCGGCAATGGTGGCCAGTTGCGGGGAACTGTAGGCGTGGGTTCCTTCGCCGCTCGACCAGACTCGATCGCCGGTCGCGCGATCGTACGCCTGCAGGGCGGAGCCATCGGGGCGACCGGGAAGGACCAGCACCAACTCGCCGAAAACCAGCGGCGAGCTGGCGTAGCCCCAATCGGGGACTTTCACATCGGGAGACTCGATCATGTCGACTCCCCAGATGCGCCGGCCGGTTGCTGCGTCGAGACAATTGAGTCGGCCGTTGGCGCCGACCGTGTAGAGGCGCCCTTCGTGGAATGTCGGAGTGGCGCGGGGGCCGGCGCCGCCGATCACTTCCCAGAAGCGGGTCGAGTCTTTATGGATCCACTGCTCGGCGCCATCGGTCGCCCGATAGCAGACGACTGCCTCGTCGTCGCCGCGCTGCTCCTGCGTGAACAATCGGTCGCCGACGACCGAGAACGACCCCCACCCCGGCCCGAGTCGTTTCTTCCACACGAGTTTTGGTGGCGAACGGTTCCAGTCGTCATTGATTCGGACTCCTTCGAGGCGATCGTCGCGGTGTGGACCGCGAAACTCGGGCCAATCGCCCGGTTCGAGCGCGATCGGGGCCGATTCGGATGGGGCTGACTCCGTTTCCGAGGCCGCCGCGCCGGGAGTTGACGGTGCTTGCGATTGCGACGCCAGAAAAACCTCTTCGGCGGTGCGAGTCCAACGCCAGCTCGTCTCTGCGCGAATGTCGCCGTCGGTGCCGTCCACGCGGATCAGTGCATAATAGCCCAGCGACAGAAGCACGAC
>JAGVKR010000741.1 GCA_020050375.1 Planctomycetales bacterium | reverse complement strand
GTGCCGTCTCACGTCGGCAGTTCTGTCGATCAGCCGTTGCGATTGGCGCGGCGACGCTCGCTTCCGGCATCGGCACGACGGACCTCCTTCCCAAAGCAGCGCGTGGCGCGGACACGAAAAACTTTCCGATCGGCCGATACGTCGACGTTCACACGCACCTCGGGCAGACGTGGAACACGACCGTGCCCCTCTCGGCCGAGAAGCTGCTGGGGTGGATGGACGCCAACGACATCGCCCAGGCGGTCGTGCTGCCGCTCGTTTCGCCCGAGTCGTCGAGCTATCTCCTCACCAGCGATTTCGTGCTGGGCGAAACCAAACCCTATCGCGATCGGCTGATTCCGTTCTGTTGCCTTGATCCACGCACGAGCTACAGCGGCGGCGCCAAGGGTTTGACGGACATGCTCAAAAAGTGGGTCGATCTCGGCGCCAAAGGGTTCGGTGAGCATAAAGCGGGCGTCAAATTCGACGATCCGCGAAACATGGCCCTCTACGCGGCGTGCGGCGAGCTGCAATTGCCCCTGCTGTTTCACATCGACGAGCAGCGGAACATGGATGTCCCTGGCCTCCCCGGCCTTGAAAAAGCGCTCAAGGAGAATCCGCAGACGACGTTCATCGGCCACGGTCCCGGCTGGTGGGCATCGATCTCGGGCGATCTGAAACAGTCCGATCTGGCGAGCTATCCCAAAGGGCCGGTCGCCCCCGGCGGCGCGATCGACACGCTGATGGAAAAATACCCGAACCTGTTCGGCGACCTGTCGGCCGGCAGCGGCGCGGGCTCGATCACCCGCGACCTCAAATTCGGCCGCGAGTTTTTGATCCGCCGTGCTGATCGATTGATGTTCGGGACCGACTACCTCGCCCCCGCGCAGGAAGTCCCGCAACTGACATTGTTCCGCGAGCTCGATCTGCCGGCCGACGTGCAGGCCAAAGTCTTCCGCGACAACGCGCGGCGGGTGTTGAGGTTGCAGCCGACGGCGTGACGGTGCCGACGTGGAATTCGAACCACGGATTTCGCGGATGCCGCGCATAAGAAAGAGACCACGGAACACACCGAAGACACGGAAGAAGGAAGAAAGAATCTGACGAGTCCGGGTCGCTCGCTGATCCGCTCGCTTTTCCGTGTTTTCACTGTGTTTTCACTGGATTCCGCGGTTCTGATTCTATCCCTGTTGCGGTTCGGCAATGCGAAGCCGCATTGGGCCGTCTTCGCTCCCATTCCGTGGCGTGCGAACGGATTTCCGGTTGCTATTATGGTAGGCGATCAACTCCGATGAACTTCCTCCTTTGAATTGAGGATCCGACTGATGCTCTCGATTCGGCACGAATTGACGCGGTGCGTGGTTTTCGCCTGGTGGGCCGGTGTTTGCCTGGCCGTGCTGGCGGTCTCGGGTGCGACGAGCTCATCGGCCGTTGCCGCCGAATGGAAAGCCGGCGCGGCGAAAGTCAAAATCACGCCAACGCGGCCGATGTGGATGTCGGGGTATGCCAGCCGCACTGGTCCCGCCGAAGGGACGTTGATCGATCTGTGGGCCAAGGCGCTCGTCCTTGAAGATCCGCGGGGAGAGCGGGCGGTGCTGATTTCGGTCGACGTCGTGGGAATTCATCGCGACGTGTCCGGCGCGGTGTGCGACGCACTCTACGCAAAGCACAAGCTCGAGCGCCGGCAGATCGCCATCGCGTCTTCGCACACGCACACCGGCCCGGTCGTGGGACGGACGCTGATGGCGATGTATTTTCTCGACGCCACCCAGCAGCAGCTTGTTGCCGACTACACGATCGAGTTCGAGCAGCAGCTCGTCGCCGTCGTGGGCCAGGCGCTGGAGCGGCTCGCCCCGGCCCGGATCGCCTGGGGCAACGGGCATTCGTCGGTCGCGGTCAATCGGCGGACGAACATCGAAGCCGAGGTTCCCAAGCTGCGCGAGCAGGGGTTGCTCAAGGGTCCGGTCGATCACGACGTGCCGGTGTTGTCGGTCCGAACGCCGGAAGGAAAGCTCACTGCGGTCGTCTTCGGATACGCCTGCCACGCGACGGTCCTTTCGTCGATGCAGTGGTCGGGGGATTATCCGGGATTTGCGCAGCTCGAAATCGAGAAAAATCACCCGGAGGCGCTCGCGCTCTTTTTTGCCGGGTGTGGCGCCGACCAGAACCCGCTTCCCCGGCGGGAGGTGGCGCTGGCCGAGGCATATGGGCGATCGCTGGCGGCCTCGGTCGAAGCGGTGCTGAACAACGCGATGCAGCCGATCGATGGCGACGTATCGACTCAATATGCGGAGATTCCCCTGGCGCTCGACAAGCTGCCGACGCGCGAAGAGCTGGAAACGCAGTCGAAGTCGAAGGACAAATACATCGCCCAGCGGGCCAAACTATTGATCGAACAGGTCGATGGCGGGAAACCGTTGTCGCAAACGTATCCCTACCCGATCCAACTGTGGAAACTCGGTCCGAGCCTGCAGTGGGTCACGCTGGGGGGAGAAGTCGTCGTCGACTATTCGGTGCGGCTGAAGCGCGAGCTGGGGCGCGACCACACGTGGGTCGCCGGTTATACGAACGACGTCATGGCGTACATTCCCTCACTAAGGGTGCTCAAGGAGGGGGGCTACGAAGGGGCCAGCGCGATGATCTACTACGGGCTCCCCACGATCTGGGCCCCCGACGTCGAAGACGCAATCGTCAAAAAGGTCCACGAGCTGGCGAAGGGGAAGTGAACAATTCAGGGACCACGAAACACACGAAAGAAACGAAAAAGAAATGGGACCGAAGAGTCCCGGTCCACCGGGACTCTTCAGTCCGAGCTCTTTCTTTCGTGCTACTAACATCACGAATCTGCGCACGGCGCGAAGAATTCGATCAGCGGCAGAGGACGGACCACGGAAGACACCGAAGACACGGAAGAAATACAAGAATATGACGAGTACGATCTGTTCGCCCGTCCGCCCTCTCTTTCCGTGTGTTCCGTGTATTCTGTGGTCCTGAGTGGTGTCCCGGTTGCGGCTGAGCAACGCGGGGCCGTGCTGGGTGTTTCGTGTCTTTCGTGGTTATGCCTTGTCTTGTTCCGGCTCGTAACGAATTGACAGCCGTCACCGTGCGTCACCAGTTTGAGAGTCCGGAGAAGGCCGATTTCCTGTTGCCTCGCGGGCGGACTATGCGTAAAACTGATAGTCGTCGCCGCGACCCCCAACCGGCGGCGGGGTGGAATTGATGGAATTCGGAGAATTGCATGCGGAATGCGGCCCCTTTTCAGCGACGGTTCAGGAATCGAAGCGGTTTTCGCCTCCGCGGGTGGAACGGTTTCGCCTTCGGGCTGTCGTTGTTGGCAATGGTCGGGAGCATTCCGACTTTAGCCCGAATGATCCAATGTGCCAACGTCCAGTTCGCTGAAGCGACGGATGTCGGCGAAAGTGAATCGGAGGCCCCCACCGAAGATCCGGCGGCCGACGCCGAGTCAATCGGCGTTGTTGTGCGGTCGCGAG
>JAGVKR010000411.1 GCA_020050375.1 Planctomycetales bacterium | reverse complement strand
GTCTCCCCCTCTCTCCGTCTCCCCCTCTCTCTGTCTCGACCCTCAAGGGCGCCGCCCCACCACTCACCACTCACCACTCACCACTCCCTCCCTCCCTCGGCACAGGCCTGCTACTCCCCCTCCCCATGGTCAACATGATCTCCGGCGGGCTCCACGCCGGGAAAAATCTCGACTTTCAGGATTTTCTGATCCTGCCGGTCGGCGCCGCGTCGTACCGACAGGCCCTGGAATGAATCGTCACCGTCTATCATTCACTCGGGCGCATCTTGCGCGAACAGGGGCACGAAGGAACATTGGTCGGCGATGAAGGGGGCTACGGGCCAAAGCTGACTTCGAACAGTCGCGCCGCTGAATTGATCGTCGAGGCGATCGAGCGCGCCGGCCTCGAACCGGGAAAGCAGGTCGCCCTCGGTCTCGATGTGGCCGCAACGCACTTTGCCGGCGAGGGGGACTCACCCGAATATTGCCTCGCCCATTCGCCCGGCCTCGAATCGTGCCGTTCGAGCGCGCTCGTGGACCTGTTCGCCGACTGGGTGGAAAAATACCCGATCGTGAGTATTGAAGATCCGCTCTCGGAGCTCGACCGCACGGGATGGCGCGAGATCACAAAGCGACTGGGCAACCGCGTGCAACTGATCGGCGACGACCTGTTCGTCACCAACGCCGCGCGGTTGAAGCAGGGCATCGCGGAGGGTCTCGCCAACAGCGTGCTCATCAAAGTCAATCAGATCGGCACGCTGAGCGAAACGTTCGCCACCTTGCGATTGGCCCTGGAGGCCGGCTATTGGCCGGTGATCTCAGCCCGCAGCGGTGAGACCGAGGACGCCACGATCGCCGATCTCGCCGTCGCCACCGGCGCCGGCCAGATCAAAATCGGCTCCGTCGCCCGCAGCGAGCGGCTGGCCAAGTACAACCAGTTGCTCCGCCTGGAAGAACGCCTCGGCAATCGGGCGACGTATTTGGGGGGAGCGATCTTCTCGTCGCTGAAACCAGCCCCATCGCTCCGGCCGTGAACAACCCGCCCTCGCCGAGCGGCGCGGCATGCTCTTCGACAATCATTCGCCGTAATTGTCCACAGCCTGACGATTGTCGCATTTTGTTCCGCCCCGCGGCGAACGGCGTATCAAATCGCTTCGTTCGGTTTAAGGTTGCGAATCGCTGACTCCGGATCGTTCGCCGGATCGGTCTGCGACGCCGCTATCGCAAGCTGCCACTTGGGACGCTCGTCGTCGGCCGCTGCGATGCCAGCCCCTTCCGACACGAACGAGTAGCGATTCACACCGGAGAAGGAACGAGCCCGCATGTGTTACCTGGTGCTCACCAAGGCTCCCAAAGGGACCGTCGGCAAGCATGAATACTCCAACCTCGGCTACGTCATGGCGGCGGCGATGCTCGAGGAACGTGGCAAGAAGCCCTTCGAGCAATTGATGAAGGATCGCGTCTTCGGGCCACTCGGCATGACCAACACCGAGTTCTACTCGACAAAAAAACTAAAAACCACGAAAGGCCCCCTGCTCTGGGGGCATGCGTTGGCCAACGGCGAGCCGATCAAACCGGGCGAGCTCGGCTCGGAGAATCCCACGGTCTACGCCGGCTGCGGCACGATCCGCACAACGATTGGCGACTGGGCCAAATACGTTGGCTGGCACATGAACGAGTCAGCCGCTCCCGTCCTCAAAAAGGACGAGACGCTCCGACATCTCCACGAAGCGGGCGTCGATCGCGGTGCTCCCGGACAGACGTATGGCTTCGGTTGGATTCAGTTTCAGTCCCCCTTCGGTCGCACGCTCCAGCATGGCGGCAACAACACGAACCAGTTCTCGCTCGTCTGGGTGATGCCGGAAACGAAACGGGCGACGCTCGTCATCACGAACACCGGCGAGAAACAAGCCTTCCCCGCCTGCGATGCCGCAACCGCCATTTTGATGAAGAGTGCGGCGTTCAAGTGACGATGTACGTCGCCGACTCTACCTGGTTGCCAAGCTCCCGCTTGGCAACCCGCGCTTTCGAAGCTCCGCTTCGCGCACCGATCGCAGAGGTGAGTCTCGGCGTCGCATCGCGGGCGCGCAGCGGGAGCTGCGAACGAGGCGTGCCCAAGTGGAGCTTGGGCACGAGGGAACCCTCGCCCCCCGTGTCGGTTGACGATCAACAGAGGCAAGGAACAGGATGGATGCATTCATGAACACAGCGGGTGAATCGAGCGCGTCGGGCATTTTCGACATCGGCAAAGCGTCCGCGACCGGGGCTTTCTCCCGTCGACCGTCCGGCTCCGGCCACCCGGCCGTCGTGTCTCGAATTCTCGCAGGTGTGCACTGGATAAGACGCTCAGTGCTGGAAGTCCCCGCTCCACCACATCGCCACCACTGCAAATCCCGGCCCAGGCCGTGTCACCTCTCAAGCCCCAAGTCCCAGGTCTCAAGCCTCCCTCGGCCCGCTCGCTCGATTTCTTCTCCCCGATTCGCGATGATGTTGCGTCCCGCGATCACTCGGCCGGAGACAGCGGCCCCGGCTGAAATTTGAATTCAACATCGACTCAACTTTCGACGACAGGAACCAACCATCATGAGCGCAGAGCTCCGCGCCAAGAACCTCGGAATTGATTTTCCCGCCCAGACGCCGGGCTATCTCAATCTGTGCGTGAAGAGCGGCAACCAGTTGATCACGTCCGGACACGTCAGCAACATCAAGGGCAAGCTGGGGGCCGGGTTGGCGACCGAAAAAGGTTATGAAGCGGCCAAAGAGTGCGCCATTAAGATTCTCCAATCGGTCCATCACCGTCATGGAACGCTCGATGGCCTGAAGGTCATCAAAGTTCTGGGCTGTGTGAACTCGGCCCCCGACTACATCGAGCAGCACCTGGTGATCAACGGGGCGTCCGATCTGTTGCATCAGATCTTCGGCAAAGAGACCGACGGCTACCATGCCCGCAGCGCGCTGGGCTTCGCGTCGCTGCCCACCGGGGTGGCTGTCGAAGTCGAAGCAATCTTCGAGATCACGGCTTAGTAAAGCCGAAAGCGGCGGCAGACCGCAGGCGTCAGCCGCCGTTTCTGCCGCCTGTCCCCTCGTTTGTTTTTAGTTCACCGGAGTCGACGACTGATGGCGCGTATCAACGACAGTTTTCGCAAACTCAAGGCCGGTTATCTGTTCCCCGAAATCGGCCGCCGGGTGACTCGCTTTTGTGAAGAGAATCCGACTGCGAAGGTCATTCGACTCGGCATCGGCGACGTCACGGAACCGCTGCCGCCGGCGATCGTCGCTGCCTGGCACAAAGCCGTCGACGAAATGGCCGATCGCAAAACGTTCCGCGGCTACGGGCCTGAACAGGGTTACGACTTTCTGAGGCAGGCGATCGTCGAGAACGACTATCATCCGCGCGGCGCGCAGGTTGATGCCGACGAAGTCTTCGTCTCCGACGGTTCGAAGTGCGACAGCGGAAATATCCTGGAGATCTTCGGGAACGAGAACAAGGTCGCGATCACCGATCCGGTCTATCCCGTGTATGTCGACACCAACGTCATGGCGGGACGCACCGGGACGGCGGATGACGCGGGCCGCTTCGCCGGACTGGTCTATATTCCCGTCACTGCCGCGAACAATTTTGTTCCCGCATTGCCACGCGAACATGTCGACCTGATTTATCTCTGTTATCCCAACAATCCGACCGGCGTGGTCGCCCGCCGCGAGCAATTGCAGCAATGGGTCGACTACGCCCGCGCGAACGATGCGGTCATCCTCTACGACGCGGCCTACGAGGCGTACATCACCGAAGCCGCCATCCCGCACTCGATCTATGAAATTCCCGGCGCGCGCGACGTGGCGATCGAGTTTCGCAGCTTCAGCAAGACGGCCGGTTTCACCGGGGTGCGGTGCGCGTTCACCGTCGTCCCCAAGTCGCTCATGGGGAAGGCCGAGAACGGCGAAAAGGTGTCGTTCCATTCCCTCTGGAACCGCCGGCACTGCACGAAGTTCAACGGCGTTTCGTACCCCGTGCAGCGGGCTGCCGAAGCGATCTACAGCGCCGAAGGAAAACCGCAGGTTCGCGCCATCATCGACTTCTACCTCGAAAACGCCCGCCTGATTCGAGAGGGATTGCAATCGGCCGGGATTCAGGTGTACGGCGGCGTGAATGCTCCCTACGTCTGGGTGAAGACTCCCGGCAACGAAACAAGCTGGGATTTCTTCGACCGGCTGCTGACGCAGGCCCATCTCGTCGGCACCCCCGGAAGCGGATTCGGGGCCAGCGGCGAAGGATACTTTCGCCTGAGCGCCTTCAACAGCCGCGAAAATGTGGAAGAAGCCGTCCGCCGTTTCCGAAAGGTGGTCGGGTGATTTGATGTCGGCGTACCGCTGCAAACTGGGACACCGGCATTTCAGCTTTTCGAGCCTGAAAAGTCTGCTCGCCAAAGCCAGCCCGCCGCGCTCGGGAGACCGATTGGCCGGTCTGGCGGCCGAGTCGGCCGAAGAACGGGTCGCCGCACGATGTCTCC
>JAGVKR010000545.1 GCA_020050375.1 Planctomycetales bacterium | reverse complement strand
CGCCTCGGCGCCGGTGTGCGCGGCGATGCGACGCGAGGCTGCCGCCTGCAATTCTTCGAGCGATACCGCATCACCAGCGGCTTCCTGAAAGGCTTGCAGCACCGCAGCCGGCATTGGTGCGCCGCCCAGCCGTGTGACCGAGCCCGAAGCATTGATGATTGGAGTGACGCCGAAGCGATCGTAGATGGACATGCCGGCGGAGAGTTACAGAGTTACAGAGTTACAGAGTTACAGAGTTACAGAGTTGAAGAGTTGAAGAGTTGAAGAGTGGCTTCAAATCGGGTGCTGAGTCTGGCTGTAGTCCGAATCCGTTTTTATCCGCTAAATCCGGCGTATCCGCAATTTGCCGCGCTCAGTCCAAATTCGACTTCACCGACTGAAGCCGCTTCGCACGAACAAGATCGCTCAACGTGCTACGACTTTCGCCCCGATTCGGCGATCAGGTGGTCTTTGACGAAATCTTCGTTGATCGTGACTCCCAGCCCGGGCCCTTCGGGAACGCGGATCCACCCTTCCACCGCCTGAACCTTTTCGATCGTCAGTTCGTGACGTAGCGGCGAATCTTCGACACAGTCCTCGAAGATGAAGGCGTCGCGACACGTCGACAGCCAGTGCAGACTGGCGGCAACTGTGAGCGGGCTGGTGTAGCAGTGATTGCAGAGCCGCGCACCGATTTCTTCGACGCGCTGCCGGATAAAGGCGGCGTCGGTGAATCCGTTGCGGGCCAGATCGACCTGGTAGACGTCGAGGGCGCGGGCGTCGATGAAGGGGCGGAACGATTCGCGCCCGCATTCCCCCTCGCCGGAAGCGATCGGCACCGGCGAGCGGTCGCGAAGCCACGCATAACCGTCGACGTCGTCCTGACGCAGCGGCTCTTCCAGCCATTCGATCCGCTGCTCGGCAAAAGCCTGCGCCCGGCGGAGCGCGGTGCGCGCATCCCACACGCACCCGGCGTCAATCAGCAGGATCGCATCGTCACCGACGCCGGCCCGTGCGCCGCGAACCAACTCGCGATCAAGGGCTTCACTCTCCCCCATCGGTTCCCAGCCGAACTTGACCGCCGTGTATCCTGCTGCCGTCCAGCGCCGGCCGATGTCCCGTGTTTCGGATGCGTCGCGACCGAACAAAATCGAAGCATAGGCCCGCAGTCGATCGTGATGCTTCCCGCCCAGAAGACGATAGATCGGCTCCTTGAAGTGCTTGCCCTTCAGGTCCCAGAGGGCCATGTCGACCGCCGCCATCGCCGTGATCGCCACCCCGGTCCGTCCGAAATACATCGTGCGGCGGTACATTTTCTGCCACAGCCGCTCGGTATCGAGGGGGTTCTCGCCGATCAATAATTCGCGCAGGCCGCAGGCGATGTTGTGGCTGAACGGCGCGTCGACGATCGCCTTGACCACCTCGGGCGACGAATCGGCCTCGCCGATTCCTTCTAGGCCGGTGTCAGTCCGGATACGGATCAGGACAGCATCCTGGCATCCACTGGTCTTTGCCGCGACGGTTCCAATTCGGAGAATCTGACAGACGATTTCAGTGATTTTCATGGTGTATTCAGACAGATAACGGACACGCAGCGCGATGCGTCAGCCCATCGTAACAAGGGTCAAACGTCGACGCGAGAGACTACTTTTCGCCCGGCTTTTCCGGCTTGGCCTCCTTCTCGACGACCGGAATCAGCTCGACGGTCACAGGGGTTCCCTTGGGAGGAATTCGTTCGGTGTAGGCTTCGAACAGCAGCCCGTCCCCCTGCGACGAGCTCGGAACGGCGACATCGATCGTCGCACTCGGAAAATTCGCCACGCAGATCAGGTCGCCGTCCTCGGCCAGATAGTATTCCTTCTTCGTATCTTCGTCTTTGTAAAACCCGCTCCCGGCGAAAACCCAGTCGGCCTTCATCTCGTGCGACTGCCCCTGCTCGAAGAAGTATTCGATCGCTTTGCGAAAGGCCTTGTCGCTGCTCAACGCCAGGAACTCGTCCCGCTGGGGGACCGTCATGGGCCCGTACCAGCTCAATTCTTTGAGCTTCGCGTCATGCCGCAGCTCGCTGTTCTTGGGCAGCTTCAGTCCGGCCGGCAACGTTTCGAGCGGGACCGCCCAGAAGCGGTGTGTCGCTTTGCGGACCCAGCTCTGCGCTGGAACACGCTGCATCTTCCCCTGGTCGTCGGCCCAGCTCACGAAGATCTCGATCCGCTGGCCCGTGGGGGCCTTGTACTCGGGATTGTACTGCACGGGCGTGCCGATCTTCGCTCCCAGCGCCAATAGGCCGGCGTGGACCGCATACGCCTTGGCGTCGAGCGACAGGATCGACTCATGCTCCTTCGTCTGTTTCAGGCAACAGAACTGTTCCAGCATCGCTTCGCGGAGCACGACCTGCGTCTTGAGCAACAGACGTTTCCCCGCCTTGTCTAGGAGCACCGTTCCGTTCTTGTTGAGCGGGACGGGAGCCTCTTTCGTCGCGGCTCCCTTCGGCGGGGCGCCGGATTTCGGAGCTGCGGCCGCGGTTGCTGACGGCTGCTCGCCGTCGGAAGAATGGATCGCAGCAATCAACCCGAGCGCGATTCCCAGCATGCCGGCAAAAAGTCTCCAGGAATGAAACCTGGCTCCGCGCGATGTGGGGTCCATGCAGAGGCTCCATGTAATCGTGGCGACGAGACCGTCTCATTGTTTGTAGCAGCCTCCACCGGCGATTTCCACGGGGAGTACGACGATGACGCGGAAAGTGCACAGCTCGCCGTCGTGACAATTGTTCAGAAACCGCCCGCAGGCAGCTCAAGCCGAGTCGGTCCGGGACAAGCCCCGCAGCCAGGCGAGCAGATCGTCGACAATTTGAGCGCGGTCCGGCTCGAACTCGAGCGTATGGCAGGCTTCCGGGTATTCGCGCACTGTTCTTGCTGACGAGGCAAACTGCTCGACGTAGGCCCGCGTCGCAGCGTTGTCGATGATCCGATCCCGCCCTGCCAGCATCAACAGCACCGGATGCCGAATCTTCGCCGGACACGCCGGCAACAGGCGATCCAGTTCCCGATTCGCCAGTAGAAACGAAACCGAAACGTCGCGGAGCGCGAGCGGATCGTGCTGGATGTAATCCTGCCAGACCGCCTGGCCGGTGAAGAGCGCCGGATCCTGCAACGGAATCGGCACGCGCTTGTGGCGGATCCCGAGCGTTTCGGCCAGAGTCAACTGCACCTGCTGCCACCATGTCGCCCGCACCCGCGCGCAAAGCCCCGGATAGAGCAGCGCCAATCCGTCGAGAAGGTCGGGTCGCTGCGCCGCGGCGGCGGTCGCCAGCTTCCCACCCCAACTGAACCCCATCAATACCGTCGGAATCTTCCGCCCCGTCAGACGCTCTTCCAGCCGCAACTCCGACAAAAACTGCAACACGTCGTTGAGCCAAAGGCTGTGGTGATCGGCATGCCCCCGCTCGCACTCGTTCATTCCGGAGCCGCGGCGATCGAGAAAGTAGATCTCGCCCCCCGCGTCGCACAACCGCCGGCTTGACCAGCCATACCAGTCGGAGTGACTTTGGATGCCATGCAGGGCGACGATACGGAACGTCCGCGGCCCCTCAGCTGGACGCCAGTGTCGGTAGTGAAGTCGATAACCATCCAGGGCGCGATACGTGAGAATCTCTGGCTTCATGCGGATCCGATCATCGCTTCTAGCACGCGGGCATAAGCGCCGTAGGTCCCTCCGTCGAACAGCACAAACCGCACGAGCGTCGGCTGTGCATGGACTTTCATGCCATTACTGACTGATCTTCCGAAATGGTGGTTGGGGATTCAAGCGGCGGGGCAAAGATCATCTCGCGTAGGAATGCCAATGGAAATAACGGGCCGTACCATGCCTGAAGCGCGAGCGCCGAATTGTAACGAGCCATCCCTCAAGCCTCGCGCCTCAAGCCTCAAGCCACTAACTCCCAGCGACAGAGCTTTGCGAAATGACGACGATCGAATACATTCAGCGGCGTGATTCGTCTGCTCCTGTTGATTCCCACGCTCGACCGTTCCGGCGCCGAAAAGCAACTCACCTTGTTGGCGACCGGCCTGCCGCGCACTGAGTTTGACGTCGAAGTTGTCGCGCTGACGAGGGGGGGCCCATACGCCGATGACTTGGCGGCGGCCGGCATTCCGCTGACGATTTTAGGCAAGCGATTCCGCTTCGATCCCGTGGCGCTGTGGAAGCTGAAGCGTTTGCTCCACGAGCGGCAACCCGACGTTTTGCACACGTGGCTCTTCGCCGCGAATGCTTACGGTCGATTGGCTGCGGGCCCGAAGCCCCGTTACCCGGTGCTGGTCTCCGAGCGTTGCGTCGACGTCTGGAAGGCGCGCTGGCAACTGTCCCTCGATCGCCGGCTCGCCCCGCGCACGACGCGCCTGATCGGCAACTCGAAGAGCGTCGCCGAGTTCTATCGAGAGCAGGGTTTTCCAGCGGATCGGCTGGCGGTCATCCACAATGGCATGGATTTGCCGGCGGTCGCGACCGATCGCCGCGCGGCGGCTCGCCGCGAGCTGGGGCT
>JAGVKR010000463.1 GCA_020050375.1 Planctomycetales bacterium | reverse complement strand
GCTGATCAAGTCGCGCCACTCGGGATTGCTCGACACGTGCGGCACCGGCGGAGACCAGTTGCATACGTTCAATATCAGCACGGCGGCCGCGTTCGTCGTCGCCGCGTGCGGCGTGCCGGTTCCCAAACATGGAAACCGAGGGGTCTCCAGCACCAGCGGCTCGGCCGACGTGCTCGAGCAATTGGGGGTCAACATCAGCCTCTCCCCCGACCAGGTGGCCCAGTGCCTCGACGAATTGAACATCGGATTCTGTTTCGCCCCACTGTTCCATAGCGCGATGAAGAACGTGGCTCCCGTCCGCAAGCAATTGCGGTTTCGCACGATCTTCAACCTGCTGGGGCCGCTGACAAATCCCGCCCGCGCGAGCTTCCAGTTGATCGGCGCCGGGCGAAAGGAAACGGCCCATCGGCTGGCACGGGCCCTGGCGGAGCTCGGCCGCAAGCATGCCTATGTCGTGTGCGGCGCCGATCAACTCGATGAAGTCAGCCTGTGGGGGGTGACGACCGCCTTTGAAGTGACCGGCGCCCAAATCGTCGAACAGCAATGGACAGCCGACTCATTCGGCCTTCCGGAATGCCGGGCCGAAGAATTGCAGGTTCAGTCTCCAGCCGAAAGCGCCGCCGTGCTCCGCGGCGTGTTTGCCGGTCAAACCGGCCCCGCGCGAAACATCGTGCTGGCCAATGCGGCCGCGGCCCTGCTGGCCGCGGTGAAAGTTGGCACCCCACGGGAGGGAGTCCAGTTGGCCACGGCGGCGATCGACGCGGGGGGCGTGCGTGAGCTATTGGCGAAGCTGGTCGAGATGACGCAGCGGCTTGCGGAAAAAGACTGATTCTCAACTCCGGGAATCGAAACCCGGTCCGAAGCGCGTTCCCTTGCGACAGGTTAGCCGTTCCCTATAATCCAGAAAGAGTTGCACAACGATCCGGCGATCAGACGAGCAAGCCATGCTTGAGTGGTTTCGGAATATAAAAGTGGCGGTGGTGACCGTCCTGCAGGGGATGTGGGTCACGCTGGTGACAATGGGTAAGACCTACCAGCGCAAGACCTTCACGCAAATCTACGAATACCCCGAAGTTCCAGTCCCGGTGAAGGCCCGCTATCGTGGCTTTCACCGCTACGACCTGACGACCTGCATCGGCTGCGACAAGTGCGCCGTCGCTTGTCCGGTCGATTGCATCTACATCGACAAGGAAAAAGCCACCGTCGGAAAGGGCTTCCGGCTCAACGGTTTTACGATCGATTACACCAAGTGCATGTTTTGTGCGCTGTGCGTCGAGCCTTGCCCGGTCGACTGCATCTTCATGGGCTCCAATTACGATTTGAGTTGCTACAGCCGCGATGGCTGCATCGTCGACTACGCCAAGCTCCCCTTGGAAGTCGCGTGGGGGCAGACGACTCTGAATCCCACGGTCGTTTCCGAGTCGAAGGTGTTGTACGAGCCGGTCTGGGTCAAAGGGGAGCCCAGCCCCTTCGAGCACGCTGCTGAATGACGAAAGAAGCGCTTCCAATCGATGCAAAGTGATGGTGCTGCGAGAGCAGCAGGTGTTACGAGGTCCAGGGGGGTTTCAGGAGTGGGTCGACTATGAGTTCTCCGAGCCCGACGAAATACTACACGATCGAAGAGGCCAATCACGCCCTGCCGCTGGTGCGGGCGATTGTCGCCGACATCGTGCGGCAATACCGTGACATCAGCGAGCGCAAAGAGCGACTCGACCAGATTCAGCGCTCGCGAGGCTCGAAAGAGCGTCCCGCCAACGACCCCTACAGCGAAGAGATGGCCCAGGTCGAGCAGGACCTCGAAAAAGAAATCGCCGTCCTGCAGGAATTCGTCGACGAGCTCGAGAAGCTCGGCGTCGAAATCAAAGACTTGAGCCGCGGCTTGGTCGATTTTCGGGCGATGATGGAAGGACGCGAGGTTTATCTCTGCTGGCTCCTGGGGGAAGACGAAGTCGCTCACTGGCACGAGCTCGACGCCGGGTTTGCCGGGCGGCAATCCCTGTTGGCCGGCTCGGCTTCCGGCCGTGTGGAAACTGACGATCTCGGATCCAAGGACGCCTGAGGCTCGCGATGATAGACCTGGTTGGCCACTTGCAGTTGTTCGTCGTTTTGGGAGTGGTGTTTCTGCTGCTTCCGCTGGTCGCCGGCTTGTTCCTTCGGCCGAAGAACCCCACCGATCAAAAGCTGACCGCCTACGAATGCGGCGAACCGACGATCGGCTCGAGTTACATTCAGTTCGATCTGCGGTTTTACGTCGTGGCCCTGCTGTTCATCATTTTCGACGTTGAAGTCGCGTTCTTCTTTCCTTGGGCGGCGGTTTTCGGCGGCGGCACGCAGTTGCTCGACGCCCGGCTCACCGAACCGGCCCGCGTGCAGCTCAGCGAGCGCCTGCTGAATCAAGCCCCCGGAACGCTGGCGGCCGAGAACGTCATCTCGACTGCAACGGCCCACGGCCTCGTAATGACCGGGCTTGTCGACATTCTCGTCTTTTTTGCCGTCCTGCTGGTCGCCTTTGCCTACGTCTGGAAGCGCGGCGATCTCGACTGGGTGCGGGCCATGACCGAAGCGAGCAAGCAGCGGTCTGTGACACGCCTCCAGCCGCCTGCGACGAAAACGACCGATCGCAAGCTCGAACCGGTCGCTTGAACTTGGATCCACGTCGAGCGTGTTAATATTTCGATTGAACCGGCCGTCGCCCACAACCCGTGTTGGCTTTAGCCAACACGAGACAACATTTCGTGTGGACTGAAGTCCACACTACAAACTGCCAAATCCCCTCACTCCACTCGAACGCGGCCATCGCATGAGCCCTGCAGAGATTCACCAGAACCTGGTCGCCCGGTTCGGCGGCAAGATCGTCGGCGCCGAGCTGGAAGTCCTTGACCCGTGGGTGGAAGTGGCCCCGGCCGCGATCGTCGAAGTCGCCGAATATCTGAAACACGAACCGGCGCTCGCCTTCGATGCCCTCAACAACCTGTCGGGAGTCGACTACTGCGAGCCCGACCCGAAGAAGGCGGCCAAATTCGGACACGAGGCACACATCGAGGTCGTCTATCACCTCTACAGTTACACCCATCGGCATCACGTGGTCGTGAAGGTCAAGCTCCCGCGCTGGAAGAACGATCAGTCGGGACAGATCCCCGACCTCGACTCTGTCTCGGGCGTCTGGGCCATCGCCGACTGGCACGAACGCGAAACGTTCGACCTGGTGGGAATCAACTTCGTCGGTCATCCGAACCAGCGGCGGATTCTCTGTTCCGAAGACTGGGTCGGCCACCCGCTCCGCAAAGATTACGAGTTTCCCCTCGAGTATCACGGGATCCGAGGACGCTAACAGACTGTCATGAGCATGCAACTGGAAGACCCCCGGATCGTCGAGTTCGACGTCCGCACCGACGAGATGCTGGTCAACATGGGCCCGCAACACCCCAGCACGCACGGCGTGCTCAGGCTGCTGCTGCGGACCGACGGTGAAGTCATCCACGAGGTCACTCCGCACCTGGGTTACCTGCACCGCTGCGCCGAGAAGATCGGCGAAAACCTCGCCACCCCGCAGTGGATTCCCTACACCGACCGGATGGACTATCTCGCCGGCATGAACATGAATCTCGGCTTCGCCCTGGCGACCGAGAAGCTGATCGGCATGGAAGTCCCCGAGAAGGCCATGGTCCTGCGGGTGATCATCGCCGAGCTCAACCGCATCGCCAGCCACCTGGTCGGGATGGGGGCCTACGGCCTCGATCTGGGAAGCTTCAGCCCGTTTCTGTACGCGTTCCGCGAACGCGAGATCATTCTCGACCTGTTCGAAGAAGTCTGCGGGGCGCGCCTCACCTACAGCTACCTGACAATCGGCGGGGCCACCCACGACTTGCCGGCGCACATCACGATTCCGCCGGGGCTCGCGGCCCTCACCGGCCGTCCGATGGATGAGAAGCTCACGTGGATCGACGCCTGCCGTGTCTTTCTCGACTGGCTGGAAAAGCGAATCCCCGAATATCACACGTTGCTGACCACCAACCAGATTTTCATCAAGCGCACCGCCGCCCTGGGGGTCATGCCGCGCGAGATGGCGATCGATTTCGGCTGCACGGGGCCGGTGCTGCGCGGCAGCGGGGTCGACCACGACCTGCGCCGCGACGGGGAGAAGATCTACACCCGCATGTACGAAGGGTACAAGTACGAGATTCCCGTGGCCCCCTTTGCGGTGGCTCCCCCCGAAGTCGAGCTGGGCGACAACTGGTGCCGGTTCTTCGTGCGGATGCGCGAGGTCTCGCAATCGATCGGCCTCGTCCGCCAGGCGCTCGACCGTTATCCGACAGCCGAAGGGACGTATCGCGTTCCCTTCAAAATGGCCGCCAAGCTGCCGCGGGCCGAAGCGTACCTCGAAACCGAGTGCCCGCGCGGCCAGATGGGCTTTTACATCATCGGCAACGACAGTAGTATCCCGTTGCGAGCCCGCGCCAAAAGCTCGTCGTTCTGCAACCTTTCCGTCACGTCAAAGCTCTGCGAAGGCTGCCTGATCGCCGACATTCCGGCGATCGTCGGCTCGCTCGACGTCGTGATGGGCGAGATCGACCGGTAGGGACGTAATCGAATTCGTAGGGCGGACTGTCAGTCCGCCCGTTCGCTCAGGCGGACTGACAGTCCGCCCTACGAAGGCCTCCGATGCTCCTGATCACCCTCGTTTCGGTGTCGGCAATGTCTTTGAGCGCCGCCGATGGCAGGGTCACAGACGCCCGTCGCGACGAAACCGGCGTTCTCGTCCACGAGGTCGAATCGCCGTACCAACCGGGGGGAACGCAAATCCGCGTATTGCTCCCCGAGAAGCTGGAGGCCGGCCGGCGGTATCCGGTCATCTACATGCTTCCCGTCGAGGCGGCTCGCGAAAATCGTTACGGAGACAGCCTCGTCGAAGTGCAAAAACACAAGCTGCACGAGAAGCATTCGGCGATTTTCGTTGCCCCCACGTTTTCGCAGTTGCCGTGGTATGCCGACCATCCGACGAATCCCGACATTCGGCAGGAGACGCACTTTTTGAAGGTCGTCGTCCCCTTCGTCGAAAAGACGTATCCCGCGCTGGCGGAGCCGCCGGGCCGGTTGTTGCTCGGCTTCAGCAAGTCCGGCTGGGGGGCTTGGAGCCTGCTCCTGCGTCACGGCGACCTGTTCGGACGCGCCGCGGTGTGGGATGCACCGCTGACGATGGAACGCCTGGGAAAATATGGCACGACGGACATCCTCGGCACGCAGGAGAATTTCGAGAAATACCGTATTCCCGATTTGCTTCGCGCGCGCGCGATGGACCTCGCAGTCGAGTCGCGGCTGATCCTCTCCGGCTATCAGAATTTCCGCGAACATCACGAGCAGGCCCACGCCCTCCTGGTTGAGCTCAAGATTCCCCACGAATATCGGGATGTCCCGTCGCCAAAACACGACTGGCACAGCGGCTGGGTGCCGCTCACCGTCGAATTGTTGCTGCAAAAGCCCGCCGACCCAAACGGCGGAAAATGACGGTTTTCCGGCTGAAGACGTTGCGAGTCAGGACAGGAGTCGGAAGTCAGGCGTCAGAACGCGCCTCTGTCGCCTGATTCCTGCCTCCTGACGCCTGTTCCGATATCTGGCGCGCGCGATCCAATACCCATACCAGGAGCACCTATGCCCAAGCCCACTGTCGCGATTCTGGGAGCCAGCCGCGATCGGCAGAAGTACGGGAACAAATCGGTTCGCGCACATAGGCAGCAAGGCTACGACGTCTACCCGGTGAACCCGTTTGCCGAAGAGATCGAAGGGCTCAAGTGTTATCCGACCCTGGCCGCCGTGCCGGTGGCGCGCCTCGATCGCATCAGTATCTACCTACCGCCGGACGCCGGGCTGGCACTCCTCGGCGAGATCAAGGCCCGTGGCGCGGGGGAAGTTTGGCTGAATCCCGGCAGTGAGAGCCCGGCTTTGCTCGCCGAAGCGCAGCGATTGGGGCTGGACGTGATCCAGGCCTGCAGCATTGTCGATGTCGGACTGAGCCCGCATCAGTTGTAGCGAATCTGTTGCGACCGCTCATGTTTAGACCATGACAATCTGTCTCTGGCGATCGGGAGTGGGCCAAATTGTGTGGGAGGGTTTCTCCGAAACCCTCGTTTACCGGTCTCGGCGAGAGCGACCAACCTTCAAACTGACCCATTACCGGCGATCGTGACGCTTACAACGATCGGATTTTCGAGGAGGCTCCGAATCGCGAGCGAAATAAGTTGAAGAGGGGAATAGCGCGGTATATAATTGGAATCGACACGGCCCCTCCCAGAGCACGGCGTTGGCCCGCACTGTGCACCGGTACTTGGGGCCGTGTCACTTCTTTGCCCTCCGGCGACCGATGTTCGCGATCAGCGCCGGGTATGGAGCAACGCCACCAGCGACACCAAGAGCAGCGCGGTTGCGAGCAGAGCCAGCATCAGCACGACTTCGTGCTCGACGCTTGGCAGACGACCGAAGCCAGGCCAGATGGCCGCCGAGACCATCCACGCGAGCGCGGCCAGCACCACGAGCAGTATCGTGCCGGTCAGTCGTTCGAGCCAGGAATTGGCAGGCCCGCTTTGACTGCCGGCCTGCCCGTCGCGCTGCGTCGTCTCTGTTGGCATGTTCGGTCCCCGATTTCGACGTGAGGTTGGCTGCGATTCATCCGTGAGGCTCGATCACCCGG
>JAGVKR010000774.1 GCA_020050375.1 Planctomycetales bacterium | reverse complement strand
CGGAAGCACGCGGATCATCCGCGGCGGGCCGGACATCGCGACGAGCGTCGTCCGCACGGCGGCGAAGACGGCGTCGCGCTCCTTCTGCAATTCGGCGAATTGCCGCCGGGGCGTTTCAAGCTCCGGGGCGATCGTGCGAAAGTATTCCGCGAGCATTTGCTTCTGCTGATCGGAACGCTGCTCGCGACCGAGAGCCAATATCTCGGCCACATTCGGCGGCAGATCGCTCCCCGGAGCGCGGATCGGCCGCGGCGATGATGTGAGCGACCACCGGAATCGGCCGATCGTGTGCTGGCTGCCGTAGCTTTGCGCCATCGAAATCACCAGCGTCGCTTCTCCGTCGTTCGTGGGGTCGGTCTTCAGTTCGAACATAGCCGGCGTGGCGCGGCCGACGTGATCGAGAATGGCCCAGCCGGTTTCGGGTTTGTCGTCGATGACCCCTTTGACGTCGTATTTCGACTGCGAATGCGCCGCGGTTGCACTCGACCATTCCACAGGCTGGCCGTCGATCGTCGCCCGCAGCTCGTTGAGCACGAAGTTTCCGTTGGCAGCCCGCCCCGGCCCTTTTTGCGGCAGCGAATCGTCGGGGAGAACTTCGAGCATCAGGCCGGTGATCCCTTTGAACGGAATGCGGAACGTCACCTCATATGTGTCGCGATCAGGGCCCTCACCCGTGGCGAGAATCGAGCCGTCGTCGAGAGTCTTGAGCGTTGCTCCCCCCTGAGCCTTCGCTTCGACCGGCCGCAGCCCGGTCCATTCGATCTTGCGATTCCGCAACGATTCTTCCCACGCGACCTGGGCAGCATCGAGCTCGGGGGTTTGCGTATCGAGAATCTTGCGGAGCGGCGCCATCCGGGCGTCCAGCTCGGCGAGCCGGGCCGATTCCTCGGACGTGGGAAACTTCGTGCCCGCCTGCACGCCGACAGCCGTTTCCTGGATGTCGGCGAAGAACGCCGCCATCGAGTAAAAGTCGCGAGTCGTGAATGGATCGTATTTGTGATCGTGGCACTCGCAGCAGCCCATCGTGCCGGCCAGCCAGACCGCCGAGAAGTTGCGGACGCGATCGGCCGAGTACTTCGCGAGGTACTCCTTAGCCTGAGCGCCCCCTTCGCGGGTGGTCATCAGCAAGCGGTTGTAGCCCGAGGCGATTCTGGTCTCGGTGGTGGATTCAGGAAGCAGATCGCCGGCGAGCTGCTCGGTCGTGAAGCGGTCGAACGGCATGTTGTCGTTGAACGCGGCGATCACCCAGTCGCGATACATGTCGCGGTCTTCGTGATTGTCGCCGTGATAGCCGTTGGTGTCGGCATACCGCACGAGATCGAGCCAGAACATTGCCATCCGTTCCCCGAAACGGGGCGACGCGAGCAGGCGGTCGACGACCTTTTCATACGCGTCGGCGGTCGTGTCGTTGACGAAGTCGGCAAATTCATTGGGGGTCGGCGGCAGGCCGACGAGGTCGAAGCTCAAGCGACGGATGAGCGTGGCCCGGTCAGCCTCCCGCGACGGCTGGAGACCCTGCTCGCGCAGACGGCGCAGAACGAAGCGATCGACGTCGTTGCGGAGAAAGCCCCGCTCGTCTTTGACATCTGGAACGGCAGGCCGGGTCGGCGGCTGGTACGCCCAGTGTCCCTGCCACTGTGCTCCCTGCTCGATCCAGCGCTTGATCAGCTCGATCTGCGAAGCGTCGATCTTGCGGAGCGCTTCCGGCGGAGGCATCCGTGTCTTCTCATCGGGGTCGATGAGGCGAGAGTAAAGCTCACTGTCGGCGGGCTTGCCGGGAGTGACCAGCGCGTAGCCGCCGCGGTCTTTATAGACATCTTCCTTCACATCCAGCCGCAAGTCGGCCTTCCGCTGATTCTTGTCCGGACCATGACAATCGAAACAGACATTCGACAGAATCGGGCGAATGTCGCGATTGAAGTCGACTTTGGGAGGGGGGTCGGCGGCGACCGCCATGAGAGGCCCCGAGAGCACGCTCAAAATGACGGTGATCTCGCGCAATCGCATCGGCAATCCTCACCTCAATTGAATGACACGGCGGTCGATCGGGGAATACAAGTCGTGACGCTCGATTCGATGTTACTTCAGATGCGCGCACACCGCCAGACGCGGGTTACGAAGAATTGGCGCTCCACGATGTGGGGACGGTTGTGTACAATCGACCTCTGGATCGATGACGAATTACGTACTTGAGTCGGCCCGATTGTGACAGGTTGTAGCAGGTGAATTGGCCATGAGTGCGAATTTGCTCACATCACAGACGACATCGAATCACAAATCGGCTCGCGGCGAGCCGACGTGGGAGATCGTGAACTTCTTCCCCCGTCAGGGAGAATGGAGCGAAAGCGATTTTCTGAGCTTGAGCACGAACCATTTTGTTGAGCTCAACAATGGGTATTTGGAGTTCTTGCCGATGCCGACTGCGCTCCATCAGGCCATTGTCCGATTTTTGAGTCGTCTGCTGGAACAATTTGTGACACAACACAAGCTGGGCGATGTTTTCTTCGCTCCCATGCCGGTCAGACTCGGACCCGGCCAATATCGCGAGCCGGATATTGTATTTCTAACGACCGAACGGATGCGCGCCTTGCGGGAAATCGGCCTGAAGGGACAACCGGAAGGGGCCGATCTTGTGATGGAGGTCGTTAGTCCGGGGACGGAAGGACGTCAACGCGACCTGGTGGAGAAACGCGACGTCTATGCGAAGGCTCACGTATCCGAATACTGGATTGTTGATCCCGAACATGATCTCATCACCGTCCTCGCGTTGGAGGGGGATGGCTATCGCGTTCACGGCGAGTTTGGCCGTCTGGAGAATGCCACGTCGTTGCTGTTGACCGGATTTGCGGTCAGTGTGCGCGATGTTTTTGCCGTCGCGGATGCGCAGAATTGAATCGCGTCCTTAGCCGAACTGACGTCGTAAGATTCTTTTCCAATTGAGATCTCGTTCACGAAGTGCCAACTCCGCACTCCGAATTCCCAACTCCGCACTCCCCCCTGTCAGGCAAACCGCACCGCATACACGTCCGCATCCTTCATCACGAGCCGCAGGCGGATCGGTTTGCCCGCCAGGCGGCTGACGTCGGTGCCCGATTTCCAATGGATGACCCGGTCGAGATCGTTGCCGATCGTGTCGACGGCGTCGGCGAGCGCGAAACCGGGCAGTGCCACACCGGTGGCTTCCTGGAGTTCGACTTGCACCGCACCGGCGGCGGACGTCGCGAAATTCAGCGTCAATTCTTTGCCGGTGAACGTCAACGGCTTCGTCAAGAGCTCGCCCCCGTCGTACGAGGCATTCACCGACACGAACCCGTCGGTCCGCAGCGAGTAACGCCGCAGGTGGGCGGTCGGCTGGCCGTAGTTCTGGTTGGCGTAGACCGACATCTCGGCGTTCCCGGTCGGGACGACGCCGAGCGCGGGATAGTTCGTGCGCGAAACCCAGTTCTCAAGCCCCACGCCGGGACGGACGAAGCCGTCCATGAATGTGCGGTCGTAGCGCTGGCCACCCCGCGTAGTCATCAGGATTCCATCCGAGCAATCGCCGAAATAGCCCGGATCGACGTTGATTGCTTTAGCCTGTTCGGAGGTGATGACCCGCCGCCCCGGTAGAAACCGGGCCGCAGTCGAGACGTAAACCTGCGGCGCGCGAAAATAGGGCCCCGTCTGATTTGTATAGAGGTGCTCGATCGGCTTGTCGCCATACTCCATCAGCACCGGATCGGTCCAACTGATGAAATCAGCAGAGGTCGTGCGGGTGATGCGGCGGATCTTGTCTTTGAACGTGCGGAAGTACGAGACGTAGCATTGCTCCGACTCCGACCAAAAGGCGACATTCTGCGAGTCGAACGCGCCGCCGGTGATCACGGCCTGGTCGCGCAGTTTGCGCCAGCGCAATCCGTCAGCGGAGACAAAGGCCACCAGCCCGGTTTTGGAAGTGCCGGCCAGCGCCTTGTAGCGCTCGTCGGCTTTCACGCCGGGCCGCGTGTCGATCAGCGGACTGAAGTTGTGCGAGAAGGGGGCCATCCCGGCGAGAATGACATTGTTGTCGCGGCTCCCCCGCACGTCGAACAATCCCAGGTTGGGTTTTGTCCAACGAATGCCGTCTTTCGATTCGGCGCAGCAGGTGACTTCAGTATCGCTCCCGTCGGCACGAACGAGCGAATGGCCCCGATAGTAAGTTCGATACAAATCGCCGTCGCGCAGAACGGTGACGTATCCGCAAAACGCACCTTCCCACGGCCGGTCATAGGCGAGCACGTTTCCTTCGTCGTGCGGTCGGGCCAGTCGCAACGTCGCGCTGCCGGAAAATTTGTCGATCAACAATCCGTCGACGAACAACTCGCGTCGCGAGCCGAGATCAATCGCTGGCGAAGTTTCTGCGCCACCGGCCCGCGCCGTCGTCGCGCTTGCCGTGACGGCGGCTGCCGCCGCGAGAGAGACGCTCGTTGAAAGAAACGCCCGGCGCGAAAGGTCCTGTGGCATGGCGGGAATGGTTCCGATTCGGAGAACGAGGTTCAAAACGGTCTGTTTGCGATGTAGAATTGCAGTGGCGATTGTTGATCCGATTTATGGCAACGTCAATGGTCCCCAATTTCAACCCGAAGCGTTCAACCGGACAAGCCGGCTGGGGTCTTCGCCTGCTCATGAAATAGAGGCCGCATGCTGATGCGTCGATTGTGCCTGGTCTTGTTTGTCGTGGCAGCGCCGGGAGGCATGGCCTCTGCCGGCGAGCCGGTCGATTACACCCGACAGATCAAGCCTCTGCTGGCGAAGCGCTGTTACGCCTGTCACGGGGCGCTCAAACAACAGGCCGGGCTGCGACTGGACACGGCGGCCCTTGTGCGAAAGGGAGGCGATGGCGGACCGGCCGTCGAGCCGGGCAAGAGTGAAGAGAGTCTGTTGATCGAGGCGGTGAGCGGCGCGGCGGGTGTGCGGCGAATGCCCCCCCAAGACGAAGGTGAAGCGCTCTCCGCCGAAGAGATCGCCCTGCTGCGCGCATGGATCGATCAGGGGGCAAGCGCGCCGGCCGACGAACAGCCGCAGGCCGATCCGCGCAAGCACTGGGCCTTTCAGCGCGTCGAGCGACCCGCTGTTCCGGTGGTCAAAAACGCCGGCTGGGTCCGCAATCCGATCGACGCCTT
>JAGVKR010000626.1 GCA_020050375.1 Planctomycetales bacterium | reverse complement strand
TCCTCTTCCTCAATACGCCCGACGCTGGCGTGACGAGGGGATTTTAAGCGCCTTGCGGTACTTGGTGATTGTCCGCCGCGCGAGCTGGTAGCCGTGCTTGGCGAGCTCTTCGACGAGGGCGTCGTCGCTCAAGGGATCGTTCTTGTCTTCCTTGTCGATGATTTCCTTGAGCTTGATGCGGATGATGTCCCAGGCGACTTCTTCGCCGTCGGAGGTGGTCGTTCCACCGCCGAAGAACCGCTTGAGAGCAAAGATCCCGCGGGGAGTCTGCACGTACTTGTCGTCGACGGCCCGCGAGACGGTCGTGACGTGGACGCCGACGACGTCGGCGATCTGCTGCATCTTGAGGGGGACGATGAACTCGGGCCCCTTGTCGAGAAACGCCGTCTGGTGATCGACGATTGCCTGGGCAACCCGTTTGAGCGTCGTATAGCGCTGCTCGATCGACTCGATCAGCCAGCGGGCCGATTCGATCTTCCGTTTGATGTATTCTTTCGTCTTCTGATCGGCCTGACCGTTGGCCAGCATCTGCTGGTACTTGCGGCTGATGTTGAGGCGCGGCGTGTATTCGTCTTCGAGCCGCACGACGTACTTGCCGGTGGCGTCGGGCTCGATGTAGACATCGGGAGTGACGCGGGCCGCCGAGACCGATTCGAAATCGCGACCGGGGCGCGGGTTCAGGTGCTGCAACTCTTCGCGGGCCGATTTGATCAGATCGAGATCGAATCCGGTCTTCCGCTGAATCAGCGGCAAACGGTTTTCGGCGAGGTCTTCGAGGTGCGATGTGATCAGCGTGACGAGCGCGTTGCGAAGCGGCGTATTCGGCTTCAATTGCAGCAAAAAGCACTCCCGCAGGTCGCGGGCTCCGACGCCGGGGGGATCGAGCTTCTGAATCAGCGTGAGCGCCCGCTGGGCGTCGTCGGGGCTGATCGTGTTGCCCGTGGCCGACTGATAGACCTGGGACATCTCTTCGAGTGAGCCGGGCACGCGGCCGTTGCCGTCGAGATTCTGGATCAGAAACTCGGCGAACTCGCGAATCTCAGCCGGGCAGGTGAAGTAGCCGAACTGCTCGAGCAGATGGTCCTGCAGTGTTTGCGGGCGGTCGGCGATGTTCGAGATGGCGTCGTATGCCCGCTCGCCGTCTTCGTCCATGCGGTTCGACGAAACGCGGGGCGAGTACGAGTAGTCGTCGTCGGGCCACTCATCGGGCGACATCTCGGTGAGTCGCTCGAAATCGTCTTTGTTGTTGTGGTCGGAGTCGACGAGCAGCTCTTTCTGCTCCATCGGCTTCTCGGCCGGGAGCTCAGCGACGGACTCGCCGGATTCCGACGATTCGACCGGCGCGGATCCGTCGGTTTCGACGATCGGCTCTTCGAGCAGCGGATTCTCGCTTAACTCCTGCTCGATGCGTTCCTTCAGCGCCATGATCGGCAACTGGAGAATCTCCATCGACTGGATCATCCGCGGAGCCAGCTTCATTTGCTGGCTCATCTTCATATGCTGGCCGAAACTCAGTTGCATAGGCGATCGATCAATCCGTTACGCAGACGAGGGGGGAGTTGAAGAGTTTAAGGGTTACAGAGTTGAAAAGGCAAAAAGGGATCAGGGGTCAGAAGGCTTGCCGGCCGCGGAGGGCGTCGGCGAGCATTTCGCGGTTAGCAAACTCTAGCACGCTTCCGGAAGGAATCCCCCGCGCCAGGCGAGTGATTTTGACCGGTTGATCGGCGAGCAGGTTCGAGATGAACAGCGACGTTCCATCCCCTTCGAGCGTTGGATTCGTCGCCATCACCACTTCCCGCACACTGTCCTTACGGATTCGCCGCAGCAGGGAGTCGATCGTCAGTTGCTCGGGCCCCATCCCCTCCAGCGGAGAGATTCGGCCCTGCAACACGTGGTAAACCCCCTGGAACGCGCCCGACGACTCGATCGAGATCAGGTCGCGCGGCTGCTCGACAACGCACACGACCTGATGGTCGCGCCGCGGATCGCTGCAGATCGCGCATGCCTCGCCCTCAGTGAGGTTGAAGCAGATGGCACAGGGGCGCACTGTGGTTTTCACCGCCCGAATGGCTTCCGACAGACCGAGCGCCTTTTCGGGGGGGCACATCAGAATGTAATGCGCCAACCGTTCGGCCGACTTGCGGCCGACGCCCGGCAGCATTTCGAATTGCTCGATCAGTTGAGTCATGGCAGGCCCGTAGGGGCTCACAAGTGCTTCCTTTCATCCTGCGAAATCAGGAGGCAGGGGACAGGAATCAGGGGTCAGGGAAAGTGACTTCAAAGGACTGACCGCTCCGTCTCCCGATGCCTGTCTCCTGTCGACTGTTTCCTTCCGTCGATCCTTGCCGTTCACTGCACGCCGTTGCCGCTACTAAATTTTGCCAGTGCGTCGCCGAGGCCGGGCATGTCGAACCCGCCGGCGAATTTTCCCATTTCTGCGGCTGCCGCTTCGCGGACCTTTTCGAGCGCCTGATTGCAGGCAGCCACAACAAGGTCTTCGACCATTTCACGATCGCCCGAAGCGAACAGCGACTCTTCGATGCGGCACGACAAGAGCTGTTGCTGGCCGTTCATTTCGACGGTGACCATGCCACCGCCGGCCGTGCCGCTGATCTTCAGCCGCTTCAGGCTCTCCTGCATCTCCTGCATTCGCCCTTGGATTTCATTGGCGTTTTTCAACAACGACGCCAATTGCCCGAGCCCCTTGAACATTCCGTCGCTCACCTTTCGTTGAACTAATTCGATCGAGATCGATTGAATGAATGATGGTTCACTCGTTCAGCGGCCCGCTTGCGGCCTCGACCC
>JAGVKR010000273.1 GCA_020050375.1 Planctomycetales bacterium | reverse complement strand
TGTGGTCGACCGCTTGCGCGCGGGACGTACGACCCGCGGGCAAGCCCGCTTCCTAGAAGCAGTTTCCTTTACCTTGTTCAACATACAAAGGGCAAAGCGCCGCGGCGATAGCCGCAGAGCGCCGCCCTGGGTTCCCGTCGCGCGCAATTCCCGCAGCCCTGTCAGGGCGGAACAACGGCTGATTTGGATTGATGGCCCAATGCCGATTGGTGAAGCGATTACGTCGCCCTTTCAGAGTGTCGTCGCAATTTGCGTTTCCGGGATCCGGGGCGGCGCGGCCGTCGCCGCCGTGCCCCGGGCTATAGAAAATCACCCGTTTCGGAGCTAATTCACCGCGATTGACGGAAAAAATCGAAACTCGTTCCGGTGACGCAGGGTACGCTCCCGTGTGTTCTGAGTCGCCAACTAACGGCGCGTGCCCGACTCTGTCACCTCTCGCGCAGCGGGGCATTTGGCGCAAATTACGACTGGCTTGAATTTGCATCATCATAATCCGTTCCTGGCAATTTTCGAGATAGGCGAATGGGAAAGCAGTGGGTGGAATTCCTGGTGACGATGCTCGTCTGCCTGTTGGCCGCGGCACCGTTTGTTGTCGCCGGGTTGCGAAGTCCGTCGCCGCCGTGGCGTTGGATGCTGATTGGCCTGAGCGCGCTCGTTGTCGTATTGACGACCTGTGCGACGGGTCTGGATTCAATTTTTGGATTTCGTCAGCCCGATTGGCTCCACTGGAACTGGATCGGCAAGCTGGCGGCCATAGCGACGATCGCCCTGCTTGAGATGGCCCTCCCCGAGGGTGGGCTCCGGAAATCAGGAATGCTGAGTCTCCCCGCGCGGGATTCCTGGAGGCCCGTCGCGCTCTGTCTCGTCGTGTGCGCACTCGTCGGCGGGTCCGCGGCTTTCGATCCCGACCTGCCGGCCGATGGCGAGACACTGGCCTTTCAGTCATTGATGCCGAGCCTCTCCGAAGAGCCGGTCTATCGAGCGATGGTGCCCACGCTATTGATTCGGGCACTCGGCAGTCCGTGGAAAGTCGGCGGCGCGTTCGTCGGGTGGTGGTGGCCGGGAATTGCGGTCCTCTTCGGCGCCGGACACGGGATCGCGTGGTCATTCGACGCCGGCCTGAAGTTCGCGGCGGTGCCGTTTGTCTTCACCGGGGTCGTCGCCCTCTGGCTGGGCTGGCTCGCCGTCCGCTGCGGCTCCCTCTGGCCCTGCCTGCTCGCCCACACACTCCTCAACGCAACCGGCCGCGCCATCGTGGCGGTTTCGAGATTGTTGTGAGTAACGCAGGGCAACACGCAGCATGGACTCTCACTTCTCGTCTGGATTCATTGCCACTCCCCGACTCCGCGAGGTCCCGGTGCGACTGGCAATGCGCGTCGCGTTGCGCTACGCTATGCCCATGCTGATTTCCGAGCATGAAATGCAGATCCGCGTCCGTTACAGCGAGACGGACTCGATGGGGTTCCTCCATCACGCGAATTACTTCGTGTACTTCGAGATGGGGCGAACCGAGCTGCTCCGCGCGCAGGGAGGCAACTATCGCGAAATCGAGGAGCAGGGGCTGTTCATGGTCGTCGTCAGCCTGGAATGCAAATACCGCAAGCCGGCCCGCTACGACGACGTGCTCACCGTCAAGACCCGCGTCGCGCGCGTGACTCCCGCCAAGATCGAGCACGAATACCGCATCACCCGCGACGACGTTCTGCTCACTGAAGCCAAAAGCGTCCTCGCCTGTGTCGACCGGTCTGGAATCGTGCAGCGACTTCCCGAGATCTTCGGGAATGTTCTCTGATGGCGGTAGCATGCCCAGTCGTTGGCCACGGGGCCACGCTCGCGGATTGTTCCGGCCGACCGCCGATTCGGATCGATTCAACGGACTGCGTTTGACACGACCGATGGAATTTCCGCTTTGACCCCGGCACTCGCGCCCTGCTGAACGCGGGCCGTTCTTCTGCTTGTTCGCGCTCTCGGCGGCAGGTATCATCTAAGTCTGTTGATGCATTGTGCCGGTTGTCGCGGTCGCGCCGTTTTTCGCGCGGTCGGGGTTGCCGGCCATGCCGGGTTAGCCCTCAGAATATCTTGCCGGATCGTCACTTCGGTCGATCCCAATCGATGCGGCGGATACGGTTCGTCCCCGAATGAGGATGGTTCATGCAGCTTGGCATTCGGTGGTTGCTGGTCGCGACTTGTCTCTTCGTCCCGCGGATTGTCTGCGCCGATGAAGCGGACGAGCCGGTCGATTACGTCCAGGACGTGAAGCCGATCCTCGCGCGGCGTTGCTATGCCTGTCACGGGGCCCTCAAGCAGAAGAACAATCTGCGGCTCGATACGGCGGTTTTGGCGCAGAAGGGGGGGGAAGGAGGGCCGGCGGTCGTTCCTGGTAAGAGCGGCGAAAGCCTTCTGCTAGATGCTGTCACCGGCGCGAATGGGATGTCGATCATGCCCCCCGAGGGGGAGCCGCTGAAGCCCGAAGAAATCGCGACGCTCAAACGCTGGATCGATGCGGGGGCCAAAGCCCCCGCCGAAAAAATTCCCGAAGACCCGGCGAAGCACTGGTCATATCAGTTGCCCGTTCGTCCCGCGGTTCCAAACGTCGCCAACGGCGCGTGGGCCAAAAACCCAATCGACGCTTTCATTGCCGCCGAACATTCGCAGCGCAATCTCGAGGCCAGTCCCCCCGCGGCGAAGAACCTGTTGCTGAGGCGCGTCTATCTCGACCTGATCGGCCTGCCGCCCACGCGAGCCGAGCTCTATGCGTTTCTTGCCGACGATTCGACCGACGCCTACGAGAAGGTGGTCGATCGCCTGCTCGACAGCCCGCATTATGGCGAGCGCTGGGGTCGGCACTGGATGGACGTTTGGCGGTACAGCGACTGGGACGGCTACGGAGCCGAAGTCCGCGAGAGCCAGCCGCACATCTGGCGGTGGCGCGACTGGATCATCGAATCGTTGAATGCCGACAAGCCCTACGACCGCATGGTCGTCGAGATGCTGGCCGGCGACGAGGTGGCCCCCGCCGATCCGCAGACGATCCGGGCGACCGGCTTCCTCGCCCGCAACTGGTACAAGTTCAATCGCAACATCTGGCTCGACTTCACCGTCGAGCACACCTCCAAGGCGTTTCTCGGCACGACGCTCAATTGCGCCCGCTGCCACGATCACATGTACGATCCGATCTCCCAGCAGGATTACTACAGGTTCCGGGCGATCTTCGAGCCGCACACGATTCGTACCGATCGCCTGCCGGGGCAACCCGATACGGCAAAAGACGGCTTAGCGCGAGTCTTCGACGAGAATGCTGCCGCGCCGACGTTTCTGTTTACGCGTGGCGACGAGAAGCGACCCGACAAAGAGCATCCGCTTCCGGCCGCCGTGCCGGCTGTGCTGACAAAAGGCGATTTCAAGATCGAGCCCGTCCCGCTCGCGCCGACCGAGTACTACCCCGGACTGCGACCGTGGTTGCAGAAGGAAAACCTCACGCAGGCCCAGGCCGCCGTCGATGCGGCCCTCAGCCGATGGACCGAGACCAATGTCGCTCTGGCCGCGGCCCGGAAGAAGCTGGCCGATTTGGCCGCCGAGAGCGCGAAACATCCCGAGCGCGCGGCACGTCCGGCGCCGGTCCTTCTCCCCGATATGTTGCCGCCGGCGACTGAGGCGGATCTCCAAAGCGAAGTTCAGCAGGCGGAACGAGTCGCGGCCCTGGCCGACAAGGCACTTGCGACCGCCCGCGCGGCTGTCGTGTGGACCCAAACTCGCATCGACGCCGACAATGCGAACTATGCTGTCCCCGGACCGGCGGCGAACGCCAAAGAGCTGTCGCTGTCGGCGGGG
>JAGVKR010000696.1 GCA_020050375.1 Planctomycetales bacterium | reverse complement strand
GCCCCCGCGCGGAGAAACGCCCGTCGCGTGATGCCGCCGCAGGTTTGCGCTCGAAAACGGCCAATCTCCAACATTCGAAATGCCTCAGCAAGGTTCCACCGCCGGCCGGGTCGTCGGAGATGGTGCGACCGGACCGCGAGTCATTCTCATTGTAGCGAGGCGCAGATAGATCCGGGACAGTTCAAATTTGAATCGCCACCATTTTCCGATGTTTCAGGTGCGAGTTTTTCGCGTCGTTCTGGCGCCACCGTCCGGCGAACAGAATCCGAACGAGCGGATGGCAACCAAGCGAGCGGCGGGGTTCATCCCCGCCGGCCCAATGGATCCGTTGCGTCACACTCTGACGGACCGCCGGGATCAACCCGGCGGCTCGCTGGCGTCTGTGCAATTCAGCCGACGTGCACCTACTTTGCCGCGGCCTTCACGTCACTCGCCGGCAGGGCGTCGCACATTGACAGCGCCAGGAGCGGGAACGCCGTGCCGCTGTAGGTGATGAAGTGCCACTTCTCGGTGTTCAGAGAACGGGTCCACCAGCGGCCGCTGGCGCGCTGGTTCGACTGGAGCCACGTGACTCCCTTTTGGAGGCGCGGGTCGTTCGCGGCGATCCCCGATTCTCGGAGAACGATGATCGCCAGCCCCGTCTGATGGCCGTCGCTGGGGGGGTCAGCGAATTCCGGCTCGCCACGGAGCTTTTCCGCCCGATTGCCGCTCCCCCATTGCTCGGGCTGACCGAACGTGCGGATCGACCATCCGCCGTCGGCCCGCTGTTTACCGAGGACCAGGTCGACCAGCTCCTTTTTCTTTTCGGCGGTCAGCAGATCGGGGAGGCGCGCCGAAGCCCACAGGAGCAGCGTCCGGTCGTAATCCTGCCTGGCCGTTTCGGTGCGCAGGTATTTCTTCAAACCTTCGACGGCCGCCAGCAGTTGTGGATCTTTCTGATTGGCAAGCCAGCCGGGGGCAGTCCCTACTGCCATCGCGGCGACGGTCGCCAGGTGATAGGCGCTCGATTCGTAAGGGGGCCAGCAATCGAGCGATCCCCACGCTCCCGTGTCGCGCTGCCCCTTGAACATCTGGGCGAGCGCCTTCTCCGTTTCCGGTGAAAGCTGATGGGTGACGTGCGCGTCCCATTCGGCCAGTCCGGCGGCGATGTAGATCGCCTGGGCCGGGACGACCCCCTCTTGCAGCGCTTCGTCTGTTTTCTGCGAAAGCTGCTCGAGGCTCGTGACGAAGTGCTTGCGAATCTCTTCGTTCGGAACGCCAAGACGAGGGGTGAGAGCGGGCCGCACCGTCATGTAGGCCCCGTTTGTGTGGCATGTCACGCACTTGCGGCTGCCGTTCCACGCCAGCGTCCCCTTTTCGAGGTAATCGACCGCTTTCGCGACCGAGAGCTTTTCGAGCTTCGGCTCGTCGGCTGTTGCGGAGGGAACCGTGATCGATTCGAACTGGTACTGGAAATCCTCTGCCGCGGCCGGGCGGCCCGCTAAGCAAGCCAGGCAGAACAGTCCGAACAGACCCGTGAATCGAGCAAATGCCACGGCGGAGTCTCCGAAGGAGGGTGGAGTGATTGTTGAAGATTGAGCCGGGAAGATCGAGGATCGGTAAGCAGACTGCGATCCTCACGAAACGCATCAACATTGATGAATGAGTATAGCGGGCGGCGTCGGCGCGACGCAAGCAGCCCGGGAGTGATGGAACACGCGGAGGTGACAGACCGCAGAACCTCAAAATCCGATGCAGTTGTCGGATTTTGAATCTGGCACTGACAACATTGTCGGCAAAGGGATGAACGTTGGGACGCCGGGAACTGTTCCACTACGCGTCTCCCTCAACACCATTCGACGACGATCAACGGGGTGTCTCGCTCGCTTTGAGAACTGAGAAATTCAAAAATGTGTGCAGTTGCACATTTTTGAATCTGGAAAACTTCCAGAGCATCAAGCGGTCAGCGGTGTCCCTGGTGAGGACGGACGGCAAGCAGGACCGAATGATGAGAACATTGGCGTAAAACGTATTCAGTATACAAATGTTTATATTAAAGATCAAGCCCACGGGTGCATGCCAGGCCAGATCGTGCCGGGCTGCGCTTGCCGGATTCGCTGCACCAGATCTCGCGGCGTGCAGCGACCCGGCAGTGGCGAATCGGGCGGACTCGAAATACACTGAGCCGCATGAAGACGCCCACCACTCAAGCGCCACACACTCTGCGGGCCGGCATGATCGGCCTGGGGATGATTTTCGACGAAACGTATCGCCCCCTCTTCGAACGGGTGCATGCCGAGGGGTTGTACGACCACCGCTTCGGCGTGGTCGAAGTTCCGCTGGCTGCCGTTGCGTCGCGGACCGGTTCGCGCGCCGAGAAATATCGACAGGCGGCCGGCGACCGTATTGCACGGTTCCAAAGTTTCACGGGACCGCAGCCGATCGACGAGCTTCTCAAGGCAGGAGTCGATTTCGTCTGCGTGGCGACTCCCGACGATCGGCACTTCGAGGGGGCACGGGCTGCGCTCGCGGCGGGCGTTCACGTTTTGATCGAAAAACCTTCGGTTCTGTCGCTCGATCAGCTCGACGAGTTACTCGCGCTGTCGCGACAAAAACAGGTCCTCGCCAAGGTCGTCTACCACAAGCTGCTCGATCCCGATCACAAAAAGTTGCGAACGTTCGTTGCTGACGGCGTCCTGCGGCACGTGAACAACGGCTACTGCTCGCTGCTGGAGCCGCGCAGCATCTCGGGGAGCCAGTTCGCCGAATGGATCACGGGGCGCAATCCCGGCACGTACGTCGCCGTCCATTACATCAAGCTCATCGATTACACGTTCGGCGGGCGACTGAAGACAATCACCGCCACCGGTCAGCGGGGGATCGTCGGGCCGGCCGATGGGCCGACGTGGGACAGTTGCCAGCTTCGGCTGGTTTATGAGTACGACGATGACACTGGTGAGAAAAGAACATCGAACATCGAACATCGAACGTCGAACGTCGAAGTGTTCGATGTTGGAAGTTCGATGTTCGATGTTCGACGTTCGAAATCATGCCGCGAAGCGGCGTTCGACATCCACACCTCATGGGTCACCCCCGACAACTTTCCCGGTTACGTCGAGCAGGAAGTCCAGTTCCGGTTCGACAACGGCGTCTGGAACGGGCATTCCCGGAAGCGAGGGGTCGAATGCACGGTCGAAGGGAAGACGCCGACCGAGATCAAGACGACGATGAACAACCATTACAACGGCGTGTTTCTCGAGCCGTGGGGGGCGCGCTCGCAACGGGGGTACGGCATCGAGACGCTCGAACGGTTCGTCCGCGAGGTGGCCTTCGTCGAGCATGGCGGCCCGAAGGCCGAGCGGCCGCGGCGCCTGGAGAACATGTGCGGTCTGGCCTACAACGATCTTGCTGCGGACCGTCAGACCGTCGCGGCGGTGCAGGCCCTCGAAACGATTCTCGATCGGCAATACAGAGGGCATCCCGATTGCGTCGTCCGGGTCAACGACGAACGCGGGGGATTGGTGCTGTACGACCCGGCGGGAGGCGCACCAGAAGTGTTGCATGCGCCGCAGGTGTGACGCACCGCAGTCGCGTGTCAGCGGACCGCACAACGCCCGGCATCGGTGATGCGCGGCGATGACAGCCAACGCGATGACAGCATGCGGCGCGTCAGTTTTGCTTACGACCTCACGGTGAAAGCGAGGCTGTCGAGAAACTTGCGGGCGATGATGTAGTCGTTCGACGGCAGATTCTGGATGTTGCTCTTGAGCAGCGCGATCATCTGCTCGACATCCGTGTGGATCTTCGACGCGTATCCGCCGCCACCGCTGGTTGAGGCGCGCAATTCGAGCAGATGCTCGACGTCTTCGCGAAGCGCCATGTACTCGGTGGTTTGGAGGATCTCGGGCCAGGCGATCCGACCGGTGATCGGGTCGAAGGTTTCCGTGCTGAGCGGCCGGGGGACTCCCGAACGGGCGGCTTGAGTCAGCGTCTCGGTGGAGTGGCGGCTACGCTCGAACTTCTCCGCCTGCTTGGACTGATTCTGCTCGCGCATCGCGAAGTACGTGTCGGTCCATTTCTTTTTGTTGTCGATGTACTTGGTGCGCGCCTCTTCGTATTTGATGCCTGCCTCGGCGTTGTCTTTGTTGAATTGCCCCTGGGCGCGAATGACCTGCGACATTCCCTGCGCGTAGTTTCCAGCCGCCGTCCCTCCGCCACCCCAACCGTAACCCATCCCCATTCCCCACCCGCCGAGACCGTAGCCGCCCGCGAAACCCCGTCCATACCCGCCGTAACCCACGCCGACGCGCGGATTGTACCAGACCCCCTCGGCCGAACGGTGACCGACGGTCGTCCCCGCGAGAACACAGGCAACAGCGACACCCAGGGCAATGCGATTCATGATCGTGCGTTCCTTTGGCTGACCGGGACGACCAAAACTCTCAGCTTCCACCGCAAATCGACGGGGAGACTTTTTTTCCGGTCCTTGTTTCGGCTAGAATCGAGTGATCCACTTCACGCTCGTTTTGATTCTATCCGCGCCATTCACAAAATGGCAAGCGGCAATGGGATGGGTCGTCGTAGTTTGCGACTTGCGATCTTACCAATAAATCCTGCAATTCCATTTGGGGAAGCAAGCTATGCGAAGGTTGAGCCTCGTCGTCGGCATCTGCGTGATCGTCGGCAGCGGTGTGTCGAGCCGTCTCGTTTTAGGGGCGCAGCCCGACGTGTC
>JAGVKR010000653.1 GCA_020050375.1 Planctomycetales bacterium | reverse complement strand
CTTCGCGGCTGTTCGCATTGTCGCCTTTCGCTCCGCGAAAGGACGCGTTCTTTCGCGGAGCGAAAGACGACGTTAACCCTACTCCTGACTGGCATCGATCTGTTTGGCGATCTGCTGACCGACCAGCCGCAGGAACGCCTCGTCCATCGTAATTTTCAAGCGGAGGCCGCCGTCAATCGGCAGGGCTTCGATGCGGAGTGAATCCCCTCCCTTGGCGAATGCGCTACGGGCGAGCGCCGCGAAGCCGTCGGGCTTTTTTTCGGGATCGAACACGTCCATCCAGCTCGCGAAATTCATCACGAACTGAAGTGGAAATTGAGTCACCCCTTCGGCGACAGGTTCGGCTGCTTTGTCGATCGTTCGCTTGAGCTCGGCAGGCGCATCGTCTCCGCCGAGCGCGAGCCAGAGTACATTGTCCCCGACACCGACATGCAGGCCCGGCTTTCCACCGTACAGTCTCTCGTCCTGTGGTCGATCTTGCTTGAATTCCAGACGGTGGAAGGAAATCCCCTGGTGCGAAAGGGCATTCAGCCGCACGTCCGAGAGTGCCTCGTTCTCTTTCAAACGCGTGAAGATGTCGGTGAGGGCGGTCGACAACGTCGGCGCGTCGGCAACTTTGAGCCCCCCGACCAGCACAAACGAGCCGGACGGCTGATCGATGAACTGAAACGCCAGATCGAGGTGACCGGCGTCGGTCGTGCCCCGCAGAACCTGGACCAGTTGCCGAACGGGGTTCGCCTGCGGCGATTCCCCCTCGGTCGCGGTCGACCCGACATTCGGCTCTCCCAGATCTTTCATCCATTGGATCTCAACCGCCGAAATCATCTCCTGAAACATCTTCTTCGCCGGTCGGCCGAGCTTCCACGAGAGTGACGCCGTCAGCGGAGTTTTCGCGCTCAATAGACCGGCGAAGCGGCTGCGGACTCCTTCCAGCTCGTTGAAGTATGTGGCGAGCTCGCTTTGTGAGTCCGCAACAAACGCGATTTCGAGCGACGCCGTCTTGTTGCTGGCCGAAACGCTCCAGCCGATCGTCAGCTCTTTCCCCTGCAGCAGCAGTTCCTCGATCAACTCGATATTCCGCAGGCCGGCGGCCTTCCGCAGCCGATGAGCGGACACCGGCTCGTTGTCGCGGCGCTGCAGATCGCTCTCGGATTTCGCCCGGAGCAAACTGAGGAACAGATCTCGCGTTGGCGGCGGAATGCTCTTGAGGTTGAACGATGCCGCCAGATCGTGCGCTCGCGACAGCCGCGCCGTCATCCCTGCGGGATCGCGAAACTCGCGATCGAGAGCGGAAGCCGAATTGGCGATGAACGCATAATCGGCCTGAACCTTGCCGTAAAACGTCTGCCGCCGACTGACGATTTCGAATCGGTCTTCACCGGTTTTTTTCGTGGTGATCGGGCCGATTTCGATCGTCTTGAGAACTTCATCGAAATTCTTGACCGGCACATAACCCACCACTTCCGGCATCAGGCCGTTGAGGTAGATCATCACTCCCACCGACTCGTTGCGATCGAACCCCTTGAGGTTGTTGACCCGTTCGAGCGCGCCCCCCAGTGTCTCCGCCAGCTCGGGCCGGCCGGCCGACTCGAACGTGACGAGCGCCTGGTTCAAAAGTCGCTCAACACTGGCGACGTTGATGACGACCACCGGCACGTTCGAATCGGCCTGAGGATCGTCGGCCCACAGTGGGGAGACGGCCGCCAGCAAGGCGGTCGTGAGCAGCAGGACCAACCGACGCAGCGAACCGAGCCGTTCCGGCCAAGGCAAACAAGGAACGAACAGAAACATCAGGGGGAAACTCCCGCGAGCCAGGGGGGTAGAGATCGGCGAACGTTGACCACTACTATACCCGCCCGGACATCAAGAAGTTACAACGGATATCGAAGAAAACAGGGGGACCTGGCACGCGAGTCCGCCTCTCGTCCAAGGCTCAAAACGTCAACCGCCGGGGATTTACCCGGCGGTTGGTTTGGATATCTGTTGGTTGTTTGGAGGCGGTCAGTTGTTGTTGCCGCCTCGTCGCCGGTTTCCGCCGCCACCGCCAAACATTGCCCGGCGGTCGAGCTCGAATTTTGCCCCCTTCATTTCCGTGAACTTGGTTTTCTGTTCATCGGAGAGGACAGCGAGGGATTCGGCTTCCGTATCAGCGCGCAGCTCTTCCATTTTTTTCTGGCGTGCTTCCCGGTCATCGCCGCCACTTTGGCGGATTTCCCCCATCCGCTTATCGCTTTCTTCGCCGATCGTCTTGAGGGCCGCCACCTGGTCTTCAGTCAGGCCGAGCGACTTGGCGACCTGTTCATCGCGGAGCGCGCCAGCACCGCGCGTCTGGAGAACGATTTCCTTGAGCCGCTTGTTCTGGTCGGCGGTCAGAATCGCTTCGACTTTTTTGTTCTGTTCTTCGGACCGCTTACGAAACTCGGCCATCTGTTCTTCCGACGGAGCTTCGCCGCGACCACGACGATTTCCGCCTTCACCGCCGCCCCCCCCTTGTCCTCGCCGCTGTCCGCCGCCTTCTTCGCGCAGGGCCGTCAGTTTTTCCTTCTGTTCATCAGTAACTTTGAGCTCTTTTTGGACCTGCTCGACTCCCACGAGGAACCCGGTGCTCATCATGAAGCCACCCGCACCTCCCCGACCACCACCACGGCGTCCCTGGCCCTCCTGCCCCTGCGCCATGGCGGTTGTCGCCAGCATCAAACACGCCGTGAGACACACCAGGCCGACGAATTGCGATCG
>JAGVKR010000564.1 GCA_020050375.1 Planctomycetales bacterium | reverse complement strand
GTCCGCATTCGCGAAGTGCTCTCGGAACAGCAAAGCGCGCGCCAGGACGCGCTCCGGTCGGAACTATTGGCGGCCGTTGGCGAAATCGCCGCTGGCATCGCACACGAGATTCGCAACCCGCTCACTTCGGTCAAGCTGCTGATTCAGACCGCGCCGCGCGGCACGACGGGAATTCAGCTCCAGACCAGGCACGCGGAAGTGATGCTGCAGGAGATTTCCCGGATGGAGAACACGATTCAGGCCCTTCTCGACTTCGCCCGTCCACCGACGTTGCGGCGGGTCGAACATGATCTGCGCGACACAATTCGCCGGGCGATGAATCTCGTCGATGGAAGGGCGGCCCATCAGGGAGTCATCATTTCTGCAGATTTTGCGGACGTCCCCCTGCCGGTCGATGCCGACCCCGAGCAGATCCATCAGGTCTTTGTCAATCTCTTCATCAACGGCATCGAGTCGATGGAATGGGGCGGAAAGCTGGAGATTGCCGCCGGGATGTCGGACGATCTTCCTGACACCTGCCGCGTTGTCATCAACGATTCCGGAACGGGCATTCCCCAGGATCGTCTCCGTCAGATTTTTGAGCCTTTCATGACGACCAAAGAACGCGGCACAGGCCTGGGGCTTGCGATCAGCCGCCGAATTGTCAATGAGCATGGTGGCAAAATTGCCGCCGGCAACCGTGGCGAAGGAGGGGCTACGTTCACCGTGGAATTGCCGCTGGCAAACTCGACGACGATGGCTGCCGCGGGCCCGCGCGACATGCGTGCCGTTTCCAATGCGCAAGGTGCTGTGGCCGCGACAGTCAATACATAGGAGTGGAGCCATGCCCGTTCTGCTGGTGATCGATGACGAACCGAACGTTCGGTTCAGCATCGCTCAGGTGTTTGCTGGTGGAACCGTCACGACCTTCGAAGCGGATTCCGCCGAAGAAGGGCTCCGGCTGGCCCGCGACGAAGCTCCCGATGTCATTCTGCTCGACATCCGGCTGGGCACACGCTCCGGAATCGACGTCTTTCACGAGCTGCGACAGATTGATCCGAAGTCACTCGTCGTTTTCATCACCGGGCACGGCACGGCCGAGACCGCCATTGAAGCCATGCGTCTCGGAGCGATTGATTATCTGGTCAAGCCGCTGGACGCAGAGCGATTGCGTCAGGTCGTCAATCAAGCGTTTGAGATCAGCCGCTTAATGCACGTCCCCGCGTTGATCGAAGAGCCCGACCGCCCCACCGACAACCCTGATCGGCTCATCGGTAAAAGCCCGGCGATGCAGACCGTCTGCAAGCAGATCGGTCGGATCGCTCCTCAGGACATCAACGTTCTCATTCTTGGCGAAAGCGGCACTGGAAAGGAGCTCGCGGCCCGGGCCATTTATCACCACAGCCATCGGAATCAAGCCCCCTTCCTGGCGATCAATTGCGCTGCCATTCCCGAATCGCTGCTCGAAAGTGAACTGTTCGGCCACGAACGAGGCGCCTTCACCGGAGCCGACCATCGCCGCATTGGAAAATTCGAGCAATGCAACGGCGGGACGCTGTTCCTCGATGAAGTCGGAGACATGTCTTCGGTGACACAGTCAAAAATCCTGCGCGTGGTCCAGGAAGGGCATTTCGAGCGTGTGGGAAGCAATGAAACGCTCTCGTCCGACGTTCGAATCGTGGCCGCCACGAACCAGAACCTCGAAACGCTGATTCAACAGGGCCGCTTTCGCAAGGATCTTTTCTATCGCTTGCGCGGTGTTTCCCTTCATCTGCCGCCGCTTCGTGAGCGTCGTGAAGACATTCCGGAGCTCGCCCACTACTTCCTGTTCCGGTTCAACCGTCCGCTCGGCGCGTCGGTCCATTCGATCTCCGAAGCCGCTCTCGACATTTTGCAGCAGTACGACTGGCCCGGGAATGTGCGTGAACTGCAAAGCGTGATTCGTGAGTGCCTGATCACCTCCGCCGGACCGGCCATCCTGCCTGAGTCTTTGCCCGTCGAATTGCGTCGGGATGAGACGGCCGAATCGTTCGTAGCTGAAGTTCCAAAGCTGACCGACGACGAATGGACGTCACTGCCGCGACTGGTCGAAGGACTCATGAGCGGCGGAGGGACGTGCATTTACCGATCGGCGCTGGACCAGTTCGATCGCCTGCTGTTATCCCGCGTGATGCGCCAAACGGAAGGCAACCAGGCTTTGGCGGCCGAGATGCTCGGGATCAGCCGCCCGACACTCCGCTCGAAGCTGCGCACGCTGGGGCTGTCCGTGCAAAAGTCGTTGGTGTCGAACGAAGCCCCCTGACGGGACTGCAAGTCATTCCGGCGACACGTTCATTCGCCCGCTATTTCGCTGGCGGAGGAGCGAGCTGCAGAATCGGACCGGATGCCGACAAGGTGTCGACGTACTCGCGCAACAGCTCGTAGGTCGCCTGAAACTCCGGACGTTCGACCAGACCCCGGTAATTCGGGGAGCTGTTGATCTTTTCGAAGCGCTGCAGCACGGCCACCAGGGCCTCCCGATTCGGCGGGGCCGCCGGATCCAGAATCTCGCGGGGCAACGCCAGGTAGTTGCGCCAGGCGGGGCTCAACATCCCGTGCAATTGCGAGGCATTTTGGACCAGCGAACGCCGGAGGGCCTCCTGCTTTCTCGTCGAAACTTTGGGCGGTGCACCTTCGCTCGCGAGCGGGGGCGTCGGATTCCCCTGGGTCAGCTCGACCAGGTATTGACGGAGCTGGGCCGCCGATTCGGGCAGGCGCTGCGGCACTTCGGCCGTGGGCGATCCGTAGAAAGCGGTATGAGCGTGGTGATCGATTTCCAGCGCCGAGCCGTCGAGGGCAACGCCGAGAAACAATCCCCGACTGCGCGAGTAAGAAAGAATCTCGGCTTTGAGCGTGGCATCGGTGGCGGCGGCCGCGTCGCGCCCAACGGGGCCGGCACTCACCGACGCATCCGCACCGATCGTGAATTTGCCGCGCATCAATCCCTCGACGCTTTTGCGCGTTCGGAAGACGAGCACCACGTCAGTCCCCTGAATTCCGGCCTGCCACCCGACGCTCCCCCCGGTCAGGGTGATGAATTGAGGCAGGCTCCATTCTCCTTCGGCATCACGGACGACGACCACGCCATGTCCCCGGCGAACGCCGGCGATGAACCCGATCTTGGTCACGTCCGGAATCACCGCCACTCCCTGGGCCTCAGACAAGAGGTGCATCGGAATCTGCCGGGCCGGGATCGCCACGAGATCAGCCAGCACCTGCTCGGCATTTCGAACTGTCTCTGTCGGATCCGTGTGCGCCAGAACGGGCGCCGCGGACATCCCCAGGCCAAGAACGATCGAAAGGATCAAGTGCCGATGCATGGTTGAACTCCGTTTCGCAGTTATCGCAAAGCCAGGTCACCCGGCCCTGCGAACGCGAGTTGTAACCAAGATGCGAAATCGCCGATACGCCATTTTGCGAGAGGCTGGCATCGCCCTCCCCGGCGCCTTGCGGGTCCCGAGAACCGATCTTGCGGGGATTTGGGAGTGGCGGTATTCTTCCGCCCCCCTCTCAAGCCTCAAGCGTCGCGTCTTTTGTCATCGGGGTGGTTGGAACTCTCCCGCACCCTCTCACGATTCCCACGCTTTCGACGGAAACGTGCCCCCATGCGCATCTCCCTTTCTCTGCCTGTTGTCGATCGCCGTCACCTGCCGTGCCGACTGCTGCTGCTTGCCGGGACACTCTCCCTGCTGGCCGGCTGCAACACGATGAGCGGCGGGGGCAACAATCGCATCGGCATGAGCTTCTACAAGCAGGGGAACTACACAATGGCCCGCGACGAGTTTCAGCGCGCCATCGCCAACGATCCCTACAACGCCGACTACATGCACAACCTCGCCTCCGCCCAACGCAAGCAGGGGGACGTCGCGGCGGCCGAGCAGACTTTTCGTAAGGCGATTCAGGTCGATCCGGCCCACCAGCCGTCGTACCACGGACTGGCTCAGGTGCTGAAAGAGCAAGGCCGCACAAACGAAGCGGTCGACCTCGTTCAGGGATGGGTTGACCAGCAGCCGTACTCTTCCGAGCCGTATGTCGAACTGGCGTGGCTGAAACGCGAGACGGGGGACATCGCCGGCACCGAGCAACTTCTGCAGAACGCGCTCCGCGTCCGGCCGAACGACCACATCGCCACGGCCCAATTGGGTCAGCTCTACCAGGACACGAATCAGCCCGACCGGGCGGTCGCCATGTACAAGCGGTCGCTGTTCAACAACTACTACCAACCCGAGGTGCAGTCGCGGATCTCGCAGTTGCAGCGGCAACCTGCCGGACCGGCCTATGCGGCGGTCCCCAGCTACGGCCCCGCAACGGCGTATGCTCCCGGAGCGGCTCCTCGCCCGAT
>JAGVKR010000078.1 GCA_020050375.1 Planctomycetales bacterium | reverse complement strand
TCGCCCGTCACGACGACCAGCGTTTCTTCCAGGAGACCGCGCTCATCGAGATCGTCGAGCAGGGCGCTGATGGCGCGATCGAGATCGGGGCACAGCGTATTGCGGTAATCCGAGAGCGTCGCGGGCGCCCAGCCGCCGTTGGCGTGACAATCCCACGTGATGCGTTCGGCGAGCGTGTCGAACATGTTGACGGTGACGAAGCGCACCCCCTGCTCGACCAGCTTTCGAGCGGCCAGGCACGAACGGCCCAGATCGGTGTCGCCATAGCTGCGGCGATCAGGATCGGGGGCATGCAGCCATTTTTCGACCAAAGCCGCGTGTTTCGCGACCGACGTCGGCGCCGAGATCGACCCGACGCCCCGGTCACCTGTCGCGGGGACTGTCGGCTGCGATTCAAGAGACCACGGATCGAACGCTTCGCCGAGCGAACCGGCCCATTGTCCTTGCCAGATGGCGCTGCCGTTGTCGCACAGCGGCCGAGGGAGCACCACGTAAGCCGGCCAATCGTTCCGTGGGCCCAGCAGGCGGGCGACGATCGATCCCAGACTGGGGGGGATCAAATCGCCGCGCACGAGGCGTCCGGTTTGGATCAGTTGCAGCCCGGTCTCGTGGATGGGGGCCGCATCGTGTGTCAGTGACCGAAGGAGGGTGAACTTCCCGCTCCGCTCGGCAAGCGAAGGGAGCAATTCGCTTAAAAAGAGGCCCGGAGTAGCCGTAGAGATCGCTCGATACGGGCCGCGAATGTCACCACGGGCGCTGGGCTTCGGGTCGAACGTTTCGAGGGGGCTGGGGCCGCCGTTGAGCAACACGAAAATACAGCGACGCAGCCCTTTTCCGCTGGCCTCGGCCTTGGCTCGTTGCTCGGCTGCGGACAACCCCAGCACGCCCAGACCGCCGAATCGGAGGAAGTCGCGACGCGATACGCCGTCGACATCCAGCGGATGTTGCGAACCGATTGCCAGCATGGATCGAATCCCCACATTGCCCGGCAGGCTTTGAACAATCACCTGCCGTCCCCAAATACTTTACCACCCCGGCGGCGGAAGGGAAAGGACCCCGCCACCGCGACAACCGGCAGGCAGCGCCCGCCGGCCCGACGACCCGTTGGATAGTCATCCATTCGGCAGGTTGCGATGGGTTCTGTCGCGCGCAGCCGGTTATAACGGCCGCAGCGCCGCAGACCCCTTGGACGTCAGGATTTCGGCCGCGCAATCGGCATCTTTGGATCGGGCCAACGCTTCGATAGGAATCGGCATACTACCACTTTCGAGAGTCGGAAGTTAATGTAAGCGCGCTGCGGTTTGAGTCGTCAAAAGGGATCGAAAACGTCATGAAAGTTCTTGTGGTTGGTCAGGGAGGGCGCGAGCACGCGCTGGTTTGGAAGCTTGCGCAATCGCCGCTCGTCACCCAAGTGTTCTGCGCGCCGGGTAATGCCGGGACGGCCGGCGACGGCGTCAACGTCGACATCAGCGCCACCAATGTTGAAGGTTTGGTGAAGTTCGCCAAAGCCGAGTCGATCGGCCTGACGGTGATCGGGCCCGAAGCAACGCTCGTGGCCGGCGCCGCCGACGCTTTCGAGAAAGAGGGGCTCCTGGTCTTCGGCCCGACCCGCACCGCGGCCGAGCTCGAAGGGAGCAAGGTTTTCGCCAAGGACGTCATGCGCCAGTCGGCGATACCCACGGCGGCCTCGCAGACGTTTGGCAGCGCCGAAGCGGCGGAAGCCTACATCGCCGATCGCGAAGAGACGCGCCTGGTCGTCAAAGCCGACGGGCTCGCCGCGGGCAAAGGGGTCTCGGTTTGCGCCAACAAGGCCGAGGCGCTCGAGGCGGTGCGGCGGATCATGCGGATGCACGAATTCGGTGACGCCGGCAAGCGGATCGTCGTCGAAGAGCATCTCGACGGTGAAGAAGTCAGTATTCTGGCGATCACCGACGGCAGCACGATCGTGCCTCTTGAAACCTCGCAGGATCACAAAGCCGCCTTCGACGAAGATCGCGGGCCGAACACCGGCGGGATGGGGGCCTACAGCCCGGCGCCACTGATCACCCCGGAGATGATGGATCAGATCATCGCACAGATTCTGGTCCCGTCGATCGACGCGATGAAAAAGCGCAACCGCCCGTTCAAGGGGGTTCTCTACGCCGGCCTGATGATGACGCATCAAGGCCCCAAGGTTCTGGAATTCAACGTTCGCTTCGGCGACCCTGAGGCGCAGCCGCTGTTGATGCGGTTGAAAACCGACCTGGCGCAGGTCCTTTTGTCGGTGGCTGAAGGACGGCTGAGCGAGCTGCCATCGCTCGTTTGGGATCCGCGCCCTTCCGTCTGCGTGGTGATGGCCGCGGCCGGCTACCCCGGAGAATACGAGAAGGGGGCGATGATTCGCGGTCTCGAAGAAGCGTCCCGCGTCCCCAACGTCAAAGTCTTTCATGCCGGCACGACGCTCCGTGGCCAGCAGGTCGTCACGAACGGCGGGCGCGTGTTGGGGGTCACGGCCCTTGGAGACAACATCGGCGACGCCAAACTGCGGGCCTACCAGGCCGTGAAGTGCATTCGCTGGGACGGCGCCTGGTGCCGACACGATATCTCCGACAAAGCCCGTCGTCATCCGACGTAGCCGCGCTGGAACAATGCATCGCGCGAACCGGGTCGCACCGACTTCAAGCCTCTTTTCGGTCTTTGCCTTTTGTCTTTCCTTAGACATTTGTCTTTCGGTCATTCGGTCGACGGTTGTCGCTACCGCCGGAATGACAAAACCCGAAAATCAAATGTCTAAGGAAATCCCAACCTCGAAATGAAAAAAGGGGTGTGTACGCAGTTCGCTCCTGGCTCGCGCTGGTCGACTTCAGCCGCGCGGCCGGGGTCTGGTCTTTTTTCCGGCGAGAGCGAGTAGCCGAACAGAACGAGCGCCACGGCCGGAAAATGGACCTGACCTCCTGGCACATCAGACTCTCCATCTCCAACGAGATCGACTGGGGTTAAAAAGCATTGGCGCGTCGCGATAAAGGGTAGCCCGTTCACATCTCGGGACTGGCTCATTCTTCCCGCATCATTGCGAACGACGTGCGATGTTCGCGCTGGAAGCGATCCGCCAAATTTCGGGAGAATTGCACCGATTCGCCCTCCAGGGCCGTGATCGGTTACGGCCGTGCGAGGCCGCGCGGCCATGCATATCGATGTTTTATTCCTATCTCTTGTCGCACAAGATGGTTGTGGTGAAAAAACCGCAGTCTACGCTGCATAATCATAGGCTGCATAATTGTGCCAACCTTTTCGTTTCGTGTTTT
>JAGVKR010000182.1 GCA_020050375.1 Planctomycetales bacterium | reverse complement strand
GGATCGCACCGAGGACGCTCAAAATGTCGTGGACGCGCTCCGCCAGCAGCGGGCGGTTGTAACCGAACGTGTAGCCGGCAAATTTGTCGTTGATCGCGGGGACGGGAGCTGCCGTCGCGTCGTCGGCGAGAAACTCGCCGGTCAGGAAGAGGTCGGCCGAGAAGACCGCCTGATTGGCATCCAGAAGTTTCTGCACCGCCGGAGTGGGCTGGCCGTCGGCGTCGAAGAGGTGCTTCTTGCCGGCGCCGTCAAACCACAAGACGGTCGTTCCCTTGAATTTGGCCGGAACGAGCCCCACCACGGGAATCTGCTCTTTCGCTCCGCGACGACCGATCGAAACCCGATACATCGTGTAGTCTTTGCCGTTTGTTTCAAGCAGCGGGCTGACGCCGGGAACTTCGTCAAACGCCGGCACACCCGGGTCGATCATCACGCGGGCTGCCGTCCCCACGACGCGCTTGTATTCCGCGACTCCCTCAGCGTCTTTCGGCAGCAGAGCCGTATACTGTTCGTTCGACGTGCGCGTCAGCCGGGCTTTGAGACCATTTGCGTCGAGCGCATCGGCGGGCAACGGATGGCTAACATCGTAGACGCTCAACTCGGCGGGGGGAACGGGAGTGAAGTCGCGTTCTTCAATCGGCTCGGGCAAGCCGAGCTTGAGATGCTGGTTGAACCAGGCGTACATCATCTCGCGGGCCACCTGATTGTAGTTGTGCCCGAACTGCGGATAGGCCCTGGCGTGCACCAGATCAGACGCTCCATACAGGCCGTAAATCTGCTTCAACTCCGGCAGTCCCTTGGTTTCGATGTCGATCGTCCAGTCGTTGGCGCCCGACAGGGCCATCGGTTTGGGGGCAAATGCAGCCGCCATGGCGACGTTGTTCGTCCCGATCCGCAGGTAGCAGCAGTTCTCGCAAATGCAGCCTCCCTGCATGGCCGTTGAGACCATCACGGCAGGAAAGGCGACGGTCGGACGCGGATCGAGCGCGCCCAGGATGAACGTCTGCGTGCCGCCGCCGCTGGCTCCCGTCACGCCGATTCGCGATGAATCGACCTCGGGAAGCGACAGCAGAAAGTCGAGGGCCCGGATGGAATTGATCGTTTGCAGCCCCATCGCCTGCTGCAGGCGCAGCGTCGCTTCGACGTCGGTGAAGCCCCCGGCATGTGGAATCGGCTTGCTGTCGGCGTATCCCACCATGTCGTAGTGAAACACCGTGCAGCCCATTCGCGCGAGGCCCACCATGCGGGCCTGGAGCGGATATCGCGCGCCCGAAAGGAATTTTTCCGCGCCAATATCAATCTGTTCTGTTTTGGCTTTGTCGGCGGCCAGTTCATAGAACCGGCCGTTCGGCCAGTGGCCGTGGGGACAAAGCACGCCGGGAATCTTTCCGTCGATCTTTTTGGGCCGGTAGAGATTGCCCGTCACGTAGTGGCCCGGCAGGCTGGCGAGGAAGACTTTCTCGATCGTGTAGTCGTCGCGGTCGATTTTGCCGTAGACCACCGGCTGAAGCGGCGCCGTCGGCGGCATCGGCCACAAACCCTGGCTGACGAGCAAACGCTCGCGGAGTGCAGCTTTTTGCGTTTCCCAGGCAGCGCGCGTCGTGGGTGGTTTCCAGGGATGACTCTTGTCGTTGTACGTTCGCGACGGATTCAAACGCGCATCGGCCGGCAGTTTCCCCGCCTCGAGAATCCGTGGCGGCGCGGCAATTGCTGGCCCCCTGGTCGCCAGGCATACAGCACCCATCAGAAACAGAGAAACCGACGTGACGACAGAGGGGCGATGCATGGATGTCCTCGAGCAAGGCTGGAAACCGTTTTCGCACATTACACTATACGGGCGGCAACAGTGATGCAAACGACCGACGCCACTCTCCGCTCGTGGTCCCGTCTTCAGGCTGCGCACGTTGTGTATCCGATTGACTGAAGGCGCGCGGATGGGAGCGCGTTGTCTTCAGCCGGGTTTCGCACGTGACGTGTGGCGTTTGCGTCAGTCACCGCCTGAAGGCGCTATTACGAGCGGCGCACACGCTCTACCGCTCGCTGCGCCAGAATCGTCGCGCCCCAAACCGGTTCTGCCACCACCTGGATCGGGTCAGGTTTCAGTCCCAGTTTGAGCAACGCCCTTCGCAGGGCATCGCGATAGGCGGCTTGATGGATCAACAGGCCTCCACTGACAACGAGTGGAAACGGGGCACTCTCCAGGCCGAGCTGTCGGCAGACCGACGCCAAGGCAACCGCCAATTCGCGGGCGGCGTTCGATACGATCTCGACTGCGAGGGCGTCTCCCCCGGTGGCTTCTTCGAATACAACATCGGCCCAGGTGGCAATCGTAGGACGTTCGACTTCGCCGCCGTGGATCCGCTGGATCAGCTCGAACGGTTGTTGGATGCCAAGGAGCTGAAGGAAACGGGAGAGCAAGTTCGTTTTGGGACCGCGACCGTCGGCGGCCTTTGCTGCCGCCTGCAGAGCCTGTCGGGCGATCGCGTAGCCGCTCCCTTCGTCACCCATGAAATAGCCCCAGCCGCCCGCGCGGGCCGTTTCGCCGCGAGCGTTTTGAGATCGGAAG
>JAGVKR010000360.1 GCA_020050375.1 Planctomycetales bacterium | reverse complement strand
TAGCTGACGAAGTAGGCGACGGCGTTGTTCGGGAAGAACTCGCGGAACTCCGAAAAGAGCTGCGCGGCGAGAGTTTTGTTGTGCGAGAGGACGAGCGTCGGCCGTTGCAGGCGGGCGATGACGTTGGCCATCGTGAACGTCTTGCCCGAGCCGGTGACCCCCAGCAGCACCTGGTCGCGCTTCCCCTGCTCGATCCCGCGGACAAGCGCCTCGATCGCCTGCGGCTGATCGCCGGCCGGCTGGAAGTCGCTGACAAGCTGGAACTGGGGCATGGGAAGAAGGATTCAGGATTCGGCATTCGGGATTCAGGGGAATGTGCGACGTTCGCTTGGGGGATCACCGAATTTACCCAAGCCGACCGCTGTGCGGTCCGGTCGCAAGAATCATTATCACGCGCGACAGCGCGACGAGAAAGGGGCAGCGGAGACAAAGTCTCGCACGGTCAGAGCCGGCCGAACAGATGTAACATTTTCGGCAGCGAGAAACGCCAACGCCCCGGAGCATATCCGGGGCGTGATTCGAAGCGCGCGGGGCGACCTCAGCAAAGACTTCGCGAGGTCGAAGACGCAAACGAGCAATCTGACTTACAGCAGCGGCATGCGAGCCATGCGGGCGCGGCGTTCGGCGCGACGGCGGGCGCGGCGGCGTTTGTCGCTCGGTTTTTCGTAAAACTCGCGACGCCGCATTTCCTTCTTGATTCCGCTGTGTTCCACCAGCTTACGAAATCGACGCACCGCTTCCTGAATGGATTCTCGTTCGCGCAAACGCAGCTTGACCACAAGTTCCTCCGCTCGAGTTCAAATGGAGAAGATACAGACCAGACGTCAGCTTACCGATTGCGGCAACCCGACCGCCGTCGATCGAAATTTCTCGCGGCCGCTGCGGGTCATGCAGGGCTACGGGACGAGACGCTGTGGCAATTGGCCCAGCATAGATAACATATCAAAACCAGCGGTTTAGTCAAACCAGTTCCCGAATCGGTGCCGCCCCGTCCGGCAAAAGATACTGCGGCCGGCCCGAGAGGTCGACAAACTGGCTCGCCCGATCGATCCCCAGCACATGAAAGATCGTCGCCATCAAATCCCTGGGATAAATCGGAGTCGATTTGGGAAGTTCGGCCTTGGAGGTGGATTCCCCCACGACCTGCCCCATTTTGAGCCCCCCGCCGGCCAGAGCCAGCGTGCAGAGCGGGCCCCAATGGTCGCGGCCGGCGACGCCATTAATGCGGGGGGTACGGCCGAATTCTCCCGTGATGACCAGCAGGATCTTCTCCGACAGCCCCCGCTGGCCGACATCTTCCAGGAATGTCGCGACGGCATGATCGAGCGGCGGGCAGGCGGTCTTGAGCTGCATCTCGATCTTTTCGTGCATGTCCCAACCCTGATAGGAGTTGGCGTAATTGAGGGTGACGAATCCACACCCCGCTTCGCACAATCGCCGCGCGAGCAGCATCTGGTCGCCCAAATTGGTTCCGCCGGCGTTGTATTTGTCACGAAGTCGCGGATCTTCGCGGGTCAGGTCAAAGGCCTCCTTCGCCCGGCCGAGGATCAGGTCGAAGGCCTGCGTCTCGAACTGGTCGAGCCCGGCGATCTGTCCCCCGCGATCGACTTTGCGGCTGATCCGGTCGACCTGGCCGAGCAAGCCGCGGCGGTCTCCCAGCCGGCTCAGATCGACACTGACGTTCATGTTATTCCGTGCTTCGCCGCCGACGTCAAACGGGGAATAGGCGGTCCCGAGGAAGTTCGGCCCGTCGGCATAGAGGCCATTCAGCCGCACGTAAGTAGGAACCCCCGAAGCAAGATGGTTGTTTCCACGGACTCGGGCGGCGATCGATCCGAACGACGGCTTGATGGGAGCGAGGCCGAGGTCGGCTGGGGGATGATCGTAGCCGGTCATCACATAGTGCGTTCCGCCACCGTGACCCGAATTGCCGTGCGTGAACGATCGGACAAGCGCCATCCGGTCGGCAAACTGCGCCATCTTCGGAAACAGTCCGCCGAATTCCATGCCGGGGACGTTGGATTTGGCTTCCCCCACGCAACTGCGGAACTCGACCGGCGCTTCCATCTTCGGGTCGAACGTTTCGATGTGCGTCGCGCCGCCCCCGAGCCAGATCCAGACGACCGAAGTGTCGTCGGTCGTGGCCCGTCCTTCGGCGGCCGCCTGGGCCCGCTGGCGAAGCAGGCTGGGTAGCCCAAGGCCGGTCATTCCGAGGGCGCCGACCCGCAGAAAATCGCGGCGACTCGTTCCTTCACAGTCGCGGGGAGAAACGCTTCCGAAGAGGTTGAGCATGCCTGTCCCTTTCGAAGAGCAGCGTCTGCCAGCCGAATCTGCGACGGCCCCGTCGCAACACGTCCCTGTCGGCATTCGACCAACCCGATGACTCAACGGTATCCGAAGCGGCGGATTCGAGTCAATAGACGTATCAATATGCGTCGATGTTAGCGACGCTGGCGATCTAGGGTCGGTCCATTGAAAACTCTAACCCGGCAAAAGCTCAGCGGCGCGAAAATTCGCCACGAGCTGGCCATCCAGGTTCAACGGAATCGAATCCTCACCGCGACACACGCTCGTTGTGGAAAATTGAGGAGCGTCACATGGCCCCGTCGGGTCGGTGAAAACCTCAACCTGCCGGTCGACGAGGTTGACCAGCCAGTAGCACGGAATTCCGGCGCGGGCGTAAAGGCGGGCCTTCTGCTTTCGGTCCTGCTCCAGCGATGATTCGGCAACTTCGACGATCAGGCCGATGTCGGCCGGACCGGGATGGCGCTGGAGATAGGTTTGCTCATCCCCACGAACAATGGCGACATCCGGTTCTGGTTCGCTGTCGTCGGTTGTCACGGCCGACTGGATGCGGAGATCCCATTGCGGAGGCAGTCGCCGCGCTAGACGCTTATTGATGAGCTGGAGCGTGCCGTCGTGGAGTGGATTGTGCGTCATCTTGGGAACGAGCCACCCCTCCAGGAGTTCCACTCGGTCATCTTCGTCGAGTACACCGATCGCGATGAGCTGGTGATAATCGTCGACCGAAAACCGCCAGACGAATTCCGGCGGAGTCTCGAACGGACTAATCGGTGGATGAGTGAGAACCGCCATCTGCACGACCAACCGGCAATTGAACGCGACACAAACAGCAGACACACGAAATTACGACGAACTCAATTGTCGTCGGACGACCTTGGAAGTGTCAAGATTCACCGCTTGCGGCGCGCCCGCAGCCGATC
>JAGVKR010000821.1 GCA_020050375.1 Planctomycetales bacterium | reverse complement strand
CGAAGCCTTCGGCGCCGGGGAACGCGAGCGTCGATGCGGCCAGCGGTTTGGTTGCCGCGGGGTCGGCCCCGCGCGTCGTGCTGCTCGTCGTCAGCCCGATGAACACCATTAGGATCAGACATCGAGACAGGTTTGACATCCCGGACGCTCACTTTCGCATGCTTTGAGTGCTGTACATCTCCGACTGCGGATACGCCGCCTCAATCGGCCGGAGGTTGCGAACAATGGAATTCCGACTCCAAACCGAGTCTACAGACTCGCGGCCGGCAAGTCATGCAGCGTCACGCAGAGGACAGGAATCTCTGCCACCATTGCCAGCCACCCCCTGGCCGGGTACTATCTAAAGCTACGGAGAAGTGGCCTGAACAGATCAGGTCGACCAACGCCGCGGAAGCTTTTTTTGAGAATGGGACTGAATGCCAGAGGGAACAATCAAATCGCTGACGGAAAAAGGTTTCGGGTTCATTGAAACCGGAACGGACAAAGACATGTTCTTTCACATGTCGAGCCTCGAAGGGGTGCGCTACGAAGATCTGCACGAGGGACAACGCGTCTCTTACACCGCCGGACAGGGACCGAAAGGTCCGCGGGCAGAGAACGTGAAGCCCGTCTGATCGACGGTGCCTCTCATCGCAACAGAAAGCCGACGCATGCCGTCGGCTTTTTGCTTTGAGGGGGGGCACGTCTCGAACCCAACGATTGTGTTGAATTGAACGAAAAGAATTGCGGATACGCCAGATGCCGCTGATAATTCAGATACGGACAGAGGGGTTGGGGCAGTTTCTTTTCGTATCCGTTCGATCCGCGGCATCGGGCGTATCCGCAATTCCGTTGCCATGATCCAGAACAGACTTTGCCCGGAGAAGCAGCGACGATTGCCGCGGAACGATTGGTTCAATTCATCGCGTGCAGTTCAATCGCTCGCAACACGCGCAGCGGGTGATCGGTCTGGATCACGTCGATTCCCCACTCGATCGCTCGGCTGTACTGCTCGACCGTCTCGTTCGGCCCCAGTGCGTCGGAGAAGACCTGAATCCCCGCCTGATGGCAGCGCGCGATCAGCTCGGCCGACAGGGCCGACCAGCGGGCGTCGACGCCGAACGGCTTCGTGGCCGCCACCGTTTCGAAGTCAGCCGCCGACTGGAGCGGCGGAAGCCCGCGAACCGCCGGCTCGATCGCGCGGAGCTTCGCAATGTACGCCGATGACTGATACACGACCGAGCGCTCGACCAGCTTGTATTTTCGCATCGCGGCAACGAGGTCTTCCGGCGGGATCGATTTGGCGTCGAGATATCCAGCCGACGTCGAGCCGAGAGCCGCAAGCCCTTCATCGAGCGTCGGGACGCGCGTTTCGGCAAACGGCTTGCCGAACCAGGCGCCGGCACTCAGCTTCGCAATCGCGTCGGCGGTGGCGTTGACGACGGGACCAGTGCCGTCGGTCGTGCGGTTGAGCGACCCGTCGTGGACAAGGACGAAGCGGCCGTCCTTCGTCGTGCGGATGTCGATCTCGATATAGTCGGCTCCGAGCCGCACAGCCGTGCGAATCGCCGGAATCGTGTTCTCGGGGGCGTAACGGTTCGTTCCGCGGTGATGGGCGATTTTGACTGGAAAGGGATTGATCCGCCGACGGACATCGACAAATCGCACCGCGGCCGGACTGTTCGTCACCAGCCAGTCGACACCCGCCGCGAGCAGCGTGTTCCATGCCGCCGGGATTTCGACCCGCGGCCCGTCCCCGCCCGCTTTGACTATGATTCCCCACTCGTGAAACTTTCGGCACCACTCCTCGGTCACGTCGCCGGTCTCGAACTCCACCGCAGTCGGATCGACATTCTTCACGAACATTTCGAAGTCGGATCCCTTGGGCTGGAAGCGCGCGAGCGTGGCGACTGCGTTCTTTCCGGAAGAGCGGACCCTCGCGAGCACCGGCAGGTCGGCCGAGACGATTACCTGCGACTCCATCCGGCTCTCGACGACTTCGCTCACGAGCCGTTCGGGGTCGATCTCGCGCGCATTGAGAATCAGGTTGACTTTTCTTTTCGCCGCTTTGAGCAAATCGGCGAGCGTCAGGGGATGCACCCCTTTGAAGCGCGGCGCGTGCCACGTCCCGGCATCCAGTTTGACGAACGCTTCGGCGGTGATGTCCGCAACGGGGCCGCGACCATCCGTCGTGCGATCGAGCGTCGCATCGTGGAGAATGACATGCCGTCCATCCTTCGTCAGACGCACGTCAACTTCAGCCCACTCGATGTAATCAATCGCGCAGGCGGCGATCGCCGGCGCGGTGTTCTCCGGTGCAACTGCCTGCAGGCCACGAGAGGCGACAATCTGAACGCTCCGCGGCGGCGTCACGGGCTCGAAGAACTGGAACCGTGACTGCGCTTCCGCCGGCCCGGCGGAAGCCAACAGGCACACCATCGCCATGAGTCGAGCACGCATCGCTGTTTCCTTGCGAGATGTGATCTTCAGAGTCGACCGCGATGATACGGAGACACCCATCGCTCGACAACGCTCACGCACCGCACCACTTCCCAGGTAGGCCGCGTCGCATTCCTCACTCTCCACTCCGCAATTCCGTCGAGTGGGGGTTGCCCATCGCTACGAAGGAGAAACGGCGAAGCACTCAGCGAGACTTCGCCGGGCTCAGCCGCAACCAAGACAGATCGAGAACCACGGAATACACCGAAAACACGGAAGAAGAGGACGGGACAACGAGCAATCTGAACTCACCAGGCGCCCGCCTTTTTCTCTTCCGTGTCTTCCGTGTTTTCTGTGGTCTCTATTTCAACAATCAAAAGTTAACCGTTGGTCGCCGGACGGAGCGTTTTTCGTTTTTGAT
>JAGVKR010000011.1 GCA_020050375.1 Planctomycetales bacterium | reverse complement strand
TGTGGGGGGGCGAATTCGGCCGCACGCCGGTCGCTGAGCTGCCCGATCTCAACGGCCGCGACCACAATCACTACGGCTTCTCGATGTGGCTCGCCGGCGGCGGCGCGCGGGGCGGCTACGTCCACGGCGCCACCGACGAATTCGGCTTCACGGCGATTGAGAATAAAGTCCACGTCCACGACCTGCACGCGACGCTATTGGCCCTGCTCGGCTTCGACCACGAGAAGCTCACGTACCGCTACGCAGGCCGCGATTTTCGTTTGACCGATGTGCATGGGCAGGTGGTGGGGGAAATCATGGCGTGAGGCTTGAGACCTGAGGCGTGAGGACGACGACGAGGAGATGGAGAGAGGGGGAGACAAGGAGACGGGCAAGCGAAACTTTTTTCTCCCCGTCTCCCCATCTCTCTGTCTCTCCTTCTCCCCCTCAAGCCTCGGGTCTCAAGCCTCAGGTCTCGGGCTTTGCCCGACGGGTGGAATATACCGGTTCGTCAGCTCGGCATAATCCTCACGCACGGGGCTGAAGACATCGAGGACGCGAACTTTGCTGTCGAGGGCCACGGCACGATGCGGGACATTCGGCGGAATCAGGAACATCGCGCCGGGCGTGCAGATCCGCGTCTCGTCGCCGATCGTCAGTTGCAGCCGTCCTTCGATCAGAATCCCCCCCTGCTCGTGCGGATGATGGTGCAGCGGCACCTCGGCCCCCGGTTCCATTTCGAGATACGAGAGCATCATGTTGTTCCCAAACGGCGTCCGCATCTTGCAGCCGGGAACGGGCGAGATCGGCGGGATGCTTTGGATATCGATGAAGCCCATTGGAGACACTCCTCAGATCGTCGTGGTGTCGGGTGATTCGGTTCTGGCGGCAATTCTAATCCGAATCTTTCAGTGAGAGGTAGGGGACGAGGAGCTTCGGAAAATGAACTCACCAGAATCGCAAACCTCACCTGCCAATCGCGAGCCGTCGCTGCGCTACCCCGTCTGCCGGGACGGCTGGGACGCGGTCGATTACTATCTCGCGTTTTTCATCGGAAGCCAGGGGATCGGTCTATTTATGATTGCCAACAATCTGGTCCCAATCGGCCAGCCGTCGAGTGCCCGATGGTGCTTCCTGGTATTGGGTGTCATCTATTTCGTTGTAGGACTGATCGGGATTGTGGCCCGCACCTGGCGGCGGTATTGCGAGGAGTACGAACTGACCGAAACGGAGTTCATCCACCACCTGGGTTATTTGCGAAAGCGAGCGCCGCTATCAGAGATTTCCAGAGCTCACTCGATCCGGATTTTCCGCTCGACGATCGTGAATATCCTCCGCCCGAAACTGGGGCCGAGGCAAGGCCTGCGAATCGAATTCCGCAAACCGGATGCGAAGGGGAGCGGTCATGGCGGAAAAATTGAGATCGACGTGCCCGGCTACAAGGGGGCGAGGCCGATCGTCGACGCCTGGAAAATCGACATCTGTCCCATCAACCTCGAAGGCTTTCTCGACGACCTGGCGGCACGCTGCCCGCACCTGGAGTGGAAGGGCATGACGTTCTCTCAGGACGCGGTCGACGACCGCGAGGCTTAGTGCCGGCTTCAAAACCGCATCTCACGATCGCGCCGCCAATTGGACGGGAGCCGATCCCGCATTCGCTGGGGGCTGCGCTCCGCTACGACCCCAGACACCCCGCCCCCAATCCCCGACCCTTTTTCCGGCACATTTCCAGATCGGCGCACTTCGGTCTCAACGGGACTGAAGCGGAGCGGGTAAAATTGTGGGGAAGATTCAGGATTCGGGATTCAGGATTCCCTCGTTACCAAGCTCCGCTTGGTAACGCCTCGTGCGAAGCTCCCGCTTCGCGCAGCACGGACTGGCAATTCTCCGCATCCGGGGACGCGCAGCAGGAGCTGCGAACGAGGCGTGTCCAAGCAGAGCTTGGGCACGAGGGGTATCACGAATGGAAACGAACCACTGAAACGGATTCTGTTTCTGTTCCGACGACCGTCCCGGCGCGAAATCCACACCTCAGGAACGAATTCCGCACCAGCGATCATCATTGGATGCCGCGCCCCTTCACCGTTCGTTGAGCACGGCGGGCTCAGTCTGGGATCGCCGGGGGTGAAGCTCCCGCTTCGAGGAAAAGACCGTGCCCGTAAAAACTCCCATTCACCGAGTGCCCGAGTTGCCCAATCACCTGCCCGCGACACTTTTTTTCGCGCGACAGGAATATCGACCCTATGGATATTCGAGCAACTTTCGGAGTCGCCAGTCTGCAACACATTCGGGGAGTGGATCTTCCGTCGAAAAAATCTGCTCGAAAGAGGCGCGCGTCTTCACAATCGCACTTTGAGATCATGAAAGTCGGCACAACAAAAGCATCGGCAGCAATTTCCGGCCGATCGACGCGCATCGCAGCCGCGCGTCGGAATGAGCACGTCGCGCGGTCCAGGCGACATTTAGCGAAATCACTTCACCCCGCTTGCCGCCAGCTCGATCTGCGTGATCTCCTCGCGGCTCAGCTTGCGCATGTCTTCGTTGATCCGCATCGAGCAGAATTTCGGGCCGCACATCGAGCAGAACTTGGCGCTCTTGAACGTCTCCTGCGGCAACGTTTCGTCGTGCATGCTGCGGGCCCGTTCGGGGTCGAGCGACAGGCGGAACTGCTCGTTCCAGTCGAACTCGTAGCGGGCTTTCGACAGGGCGTCGTCGCGGTCGCGGGCTCCCTTGCGGTGGCGAGCGACGTCGGCGGCGTGGGCGGCGATCTTGTAGGCGATCACTCCTTCGCGAACGTCGTTCGAATCGGGAAGGCCCAGATGTTCTTTCGGCGTCACGTAGCAGAGCATCGCCGCGCCATGCTGTCCGGCGATCGCCGCGCCGATGGCGCTGGAGATGTGGTCATAGCCGGGGGAGATGTCGATCACGAGCGGCCCGAGGACATAGAACGGGGCGCCTTTGCAGACTTCGATCTGCCGCTGGATGTTCATCGGGATCTGGTCCATCGGCACATGGCCGGGGCCTTCGATCATCACCTGGTTGTTCTTCGCCCACGCGCGCTCGGTCAATTCGCCCAGCGTTCCCAGCTCGGCAAACTGCGCCTCGTCCGACGCGTCGGCGAGGCACCCGGGGCGCAGGCCGTCCCCCAAGCTCCACGTCACGTCGTACTGGTACATGATGTCGCACAGGTCTTCGAAGTGCGTGTAGAGCGGATTCTGCTGGCGGTGGTGCATCATCCACTGGGCCATCAAGGCGCCGCCGCGGCTGACGATGCCGGTGATCCGCCCCATCGTCTTCGAGAGATGCTCGAGGAGCACACCGGCGTGGAGGGTCATGTAGTCGACCCCCTGCTGTGCCTGATGCTCGACCATGTCGAGCATGTCCTGCGGCTTCATGTCGAGAAAATCTTTGAGGTTCTGCGTCACCTGGTAGACCGGCACGGTGCCGATCGGGACGGGAGACGCGTCGATGATCGCCTGCCGGATCGCGTCAATCTGCCCGCCGGTGGAGAGATCCATCACCGTGTCGGCCCCGAAATGCACGGCGGTGTGCAGCTTTTCGAGCTCCGACTGAATGTCGCTCGTCACGGCGCTGTTGCCGATATTGGCGTTGATCTTGCAGGCGGAGGCGATACCGATCGCCATCGGCTCCAGCCGCTTCTTGAGGTGGACCTTGTTCGCCGGGATGACCATCCGCCCGGCGGCGACTTCGCTGCGAATCAGCTCGGGCTCAAGCTGCTCGCGCTGGGCGACATAGTGCATTTCCGGGGTGATTTCACCTCGGCGGGCCGATTCGATCTGGGTCATGAGATAGGGTTCCTCCGTCGCCGCGCATCGAGACGCACACGATGGCGACGACCAAGCGCCTGCCGCGAAGAGGGCGGACGTGGATCGTGCGAAAAATCGCCGAAAAAACCTAACACATTGACTCGGCGATACTTCTGTATCGTAGTTGACCCAAATAGAATGTCAACGCGCCGCGAAGCGGAGGAACAGGCATCAGGAGGCAGGCGACAGGAGCCAGTGGCGCTTTCTGTTCCCTGACCCCTGCCTCCTGACCCCTGTTCCCGTTTTCTCCCGCCCAAAGCAAACAACAAAGAAGGCTCTTCTCCATGACATATGACGTGTACGGCGTCGGCAACTCGCTCGTCGACATTCAGGCCCGCGTTTCCGACGAGGTGCTGGCCGAGCTGGGATTCCGCAAAGGGATGATGACGCTCGTCGACGAGACGGTCCAGCGCCGCGTGCTGGGAGTCCTGAAAGGCGTTCCCATATCACAGTGCGCCGGCGGATCGGCCGCCAATACGGTCATCGCTGTCGCCGATTTCGGCGGCCGCGCGGCGTACGCCGGCAAGGTTGCCAGCGATGCGCTCGGGCATTTCTGCCTGAAGGACATGCGCGAAATGGGAGTCACGATCGATGTCCCCGTGGCGACCGGCGACACCGGCACCTCGGTGATCCTCATCACGAGCGACGCCCAGCGAACGATGCTCACACATCTGGGGGTCTCGGCGACGCTCGGCCCCGATGATGTGAACGAAGCCGAAATCCGCAACGCAAAATACGTCTACGTCGAAGGCTACCTGTTCGCCGGCGAGCCCACACGCTCGGCGGCCCTCCGCACGATGGAGCTGGCGAAGAAGAACGGCGTGAAGGTCGCGTTCACCGTTTCCGATCCGTTTCTCATCTCGCAGCACCGCGACATGTTCTGGAAGCTGATCGAGGGACCGGTCGATCTGTTGTTCTGCAATCTCGAAGAAGCCCGGAGCCTGACCGGGAAGCATGACCCCGTCGAGTGCGCGGTCGAGATTCACCGTCACGCCGAGAACGTCGCTCTGACGCTCGGTCCCGACGGTTCGGTGCTGATGCACGAAGGACAGGTGATCCCCGTGGAGGGGGTCACAGTCGATGCAGTCGATACGACCGGGGCCGGCGACATGTATGCCGGGGCCCTCCTCTACGGCATCACCAACGGCCTCACCTGGAAACAGTCCGGCCATCTGGCCTCGCACGCCGCGGCGCGCGTCGTCTCTCAACTCGGCGCCCGCCTGCGAAACAAGTTCACGACGGCCGAGATCAAGGCTCTACTGCAAATTTAGGTCGTCCCTGCTGCGTGTCAAATTCCGAATGGTTGTTTTCAATCATGAGCTATGCTTGCCAAGGGAAGGGAGACACCTTTCCCTGAATTGCAGCACGTGATGAGTTATCTCAGCAGAGGAGCAGGGCCATGGTCGCGCCGGCAGTCGCCCATCGAATTCGCGTCGTCATTGTCGACGACCACCCCGTCGCGCTCGCGGGAATCCGCGTCGGGCTGAAGCGGTTCCACGATATCCATCTCGAAGCGGAAGCGCTCGATGGGGGGACGGGACTGGAACGGATTGCCGAGCTTCTTCCCGATGTGGCGATCGTCGACGTCCAGCTTCCCGACATCGACGGGCTCGAGGTCACGGCCCGGGCGCGCGACTCGAGTCCGGCGACGCGGATCATCATCACCAGCGGCGATCTCAGCATCGCGACGATGTCGCGCGCCTCGCAACTGGGGGTCGCCGGGTTCTTTCACAAGTCGGGGGCGGTTGAGCGGCTCGCGCTGCTCATTCGCTCGGTCTATCACGAAGGACCGGACGAATCAGACTCACTCACTGTTCCGGATCCGCAGACCACAGCGGGGCTCGACGCATTGACGCCGAAGGAGCACGAGCTGCTCATGCTTGTCGCCAACGGCGTGTCGCTCAAGCAGACGGCCGAGCGAATGGGGATCACCCACTCATCAGCCGATCGCCTGGAGCGGGTGGTGATGCTCAAGCTGGGGGTCGACAACCGCGTCGACCTGATCGGCTTCGCCGTTCGCGAACAGCTCGTCCACGATCCGCTGTGACGGATGGAGTCGGGATTGGAATGCTCGCGGCTCCGTTGGGGGTCCCCCATCCGGCCGCATGGTTCAGACACCCGGCTCAATTTCGTCCGGCGGTGATTCCGGTCGACGGGTGGCTTTGCCGGTGGACTCGCCGCGCCGTATCGCGGAAACACGAAATGTGGTTTTACATTTCGGGCATTGCCGGGGTTGGCCGACGGCGGTCTGATGAAACTGCAAGACGCTCCCGCAGCTCGGGCAACGAACGCTGAGCAGGAAGTGGGGACCACCAGAGTCGGGCATCATGACCTCCGCCGGGGTGACGAGCGCACCCCCATCAAACACGAAAACGACGGAGATTTCAATCGCGTTGTTTCCGTGCGATCGATAAGGAAGGCGATGCGGTTCCCGCCTTTCCACTTTCGGCTCTCCGCTTCCACTTTTCCTCAAGCCCCAAGTCCCAAGCCTCACGCCTCGATTCACCTTGGAGTCGAGCCCGGTCCGGGTTATGCTGGCGGTGGCGGGGAAAGGCCTTCTGATTCCCCGAATCGGCGGCACGGATGTCGCAGTAACGTCGCGAGGATTCGTCTGATGAATGCACGCGTGCTTTCGGCATCGGTTTCCGACCGACCAGGTCGGGTTTTCCACAAAGCGATGTTGGCGACTCTGCTCGCGAGCTTGCTCTGTCCGAGCGGCGCCAAGGCTCAGGGAGCCAAAGGAAAAAAGGGAAGCGACTCCGAAAAAGTTGCCGGCACTGTCACGGAGGTCGAGAAGAAGGGGAAAGCCGTCACCCTGTCGATCGACAAGGAAGAGGGTGGCAAGCTCGACGTCCTGATCACCCCGCGCCTCAAGCTCGTCGTGACTGGCAAGGGGGACGTGAGCCTGATTCAACCGAAGGCTGTCCTGTCGTCCGAAAAAATCGTGAAGTCGAACAACGAATACTTCGGACACGAGTTCACGTTGCACCACGGAGCGGCTCCCCCTTCGTCGGTAAGGCGCGATCCCGGCGGGGGGGATTGGTATCACGTCTGCGGGCATGTCGTCGCCATCTCCGACAAGTCGGTGACACTCAACTTCGGAGCAGCCGGCGGAACGCAGAAGTTGGCATTCGAAGACGGGGCCGAGCTGGAAGTGACCGTCAGCTCCAGCGATCCCGACCTGGTGGTGGAGGGTTCCAAGGTCGAGCTCGAAGGAACGACGCGCGGGACGAAATTCATCCCGTCGAAAGTGACG
>JAGVKR010000752.1 GCA_020050375.1 Planctomycetales bacterium | reverse complement strand
GGTCTCGCCGGTCGCCGGCTCGTCGAACCCGGTGAGGCTCCAGTCCCCCGCTTGCGAGACCGACTGCTCGCGCGGACGCGATTCGCGTCGCTGCCACTGCCGCCGGCAGAGATTGAGGAGAATCGTCCAGAGCCAGGTGCGGAAGGCGAATTGAGGGTTGTATGTCGCCCGGGCGGCATAGGCCGCCAGTAACGTTTCCTGCACGACGTCTTCGGCCCAGGCGGCGTTGCCCAGCTTGCTCGCCGCGACGCGAAGCAGCGCGCTCCGATACCGATGGACGAGCAGGTCGAACGCCTCGACCTCTCCCGCCTGAACGCGACGCATGATATCCACGTCGTCGGACGGCATGTCGGACTAACTCACCATGACAATCGCAGAATGCAGCTCGCTTCAAACCAAATGCCCGACGTTGGGTGGCACGCCCAGAGCAACGCGATGGGCGTGGCGCGCGTCACTGGATTCACACCGTCATCGAATGTCCCAAGTCATTTCGAGTTCATGGCACGATTCGCAGGAGATCCTGTCGACATCGTCCCGAGACGCGCACCACGCCCTTCCCGCTGGTCAGGGACGTGCCACCCAGGCCAGGGGGTGTCACGCAATTCAAATCTCCAGTCTAATCGCCGGATTGGGCCGCGGCTACAACGTTTTCAAATACTCCAGCACCGCCTGCTTTTCCTCTTCCGACAACTCGTTCGGAAAGGGATGCCCCGCCGCGCTCTTTCCCGGCCGGCGAGTGTCGAAGTATTCCCGTTTCTCCGCCGCCGATTTCGCCGATGCCGGCAGCTCGTCGAACGTCGTCACTTCAAGGCCCATTCGCGAGTGATCGTAACCCTCTTCCGTTCGCCGCCAGATCGTGGGGCGCTCGTCCGGATGCAACACGTGCCAGAGTGTCGGCACCGATCCATTGTGCAGGTACGGAGCGCTGGCCCAGATCCCGTTGAGCGGCGGGGCGACGTATCCGCCGGGATCGGTCACGTACGGCTTCGCGCCGTACTCGCCGTACCACCCGTCCTGCATCGCCTGTCGATATTCGACGCTGAGCGATTGCAGCCGCACCGGATCGGTTCCGACTTCCTCCAGCGCGACGATCCGATTCGGATACGACTCATTCTCGCCGTATGTGCCGTGGCACTGGGCGCAGACCCGCTCGAACGCGATCTTCCCCTGCGCGGCGAGTGGGCGATTGCTCGACCCCGGATACTTCGGCGGCTCGAGCGATTCGATCCAGGCGAGGATATCGGCGTATTCCTCTTCCCAGCTCCGAAGCGTCGCCCCCGAATTCTCCGGCACCATCACGAACTGCAACAGCGGCCGATGACTCTTGGCGACGAAACCGTCGGAATAGAGGTTCTTCTTGCGGCGAACGTTCCACCACGGCGGAGCATCCATGTCGTGGTGCCGCATCCGCGGGACCGACACGTCGCGACGATAGTTGAGGTCCGGGTCGCGGAGAGCCCCCAGCGCGACGCCGAACATCACGGCGTTCGTCGTGCCGCGCGTCGAACCGAGCGGCATTTTGAGCGACCCGAGATCCATGTGCGTGAGGGGCTTCAGCATCAGCAGCTTGGTCTGGCGGACCTCTTCGGTCAGCGTCGCAAGAGCGTACAGCGAATTGGGAGCGCCGAGAATCACCTGGCCCGCGACCTTGCCGGTGTGACAGGCCAGGCAGTTCATCACCCATCCCGCCTTCCCGTCTGGGACGTAACCGAGAGCCGTCGGCGCATCATCCCCGGCCGGTCGCTCGGCCAGGCCATAGCGCGAGAACGTCATCCGGCGCCGTTCGGCGGGCGTTGCGTCGCGCGCCTTTTCACGCAGCTCCGTCGGCCAGACCTTCCAGAGGTTGTCGAAGACCTCCTGATCGAAGTCGGCGGGGAGATACGCCTTTGTCGTCAGCCAGCGATAGCCACGCTCGGCAGCCGACTCGGTCCGGCTGGGCTCGGCGGCCTGTGCGGGAACGGTGATGAGGAGCAGGAGAAGGCAGAGCGGCAGAAGACAACGCTGCAGAAATCGGAAAGGCCGACGGCGACTCAGCGCGCGGTTCGGGGACTGCGACCGTGGGCAACTCCGCTTCTCAAGTCGCGGCGGAGAACGCCAGATCCTTCTCCCTTCCCCCCTCGCAGTTCTTCTCCCCTCTCCCTCGACGGGAGAGGGGTCGGGGGTGAGGGTGTTTTTCGCGTCGATCGACGTTTGCCCCCTCACCCATCGCGAGGGAGGGAAGCAGGAGCTGTGTCGATACCGCGGCGAGCGCGACGACTCTCGCAGCGCGTTGAACCGAACCTGCGGTCGAATGTTCATCGTCGTCTCCCCGCGTCCTGGCAGCGAACAGATCGTGGCGCGCGTGCGGCCCTGGATGGAATCATAGGCGGAGAGGGGGGAAATGAGTATCGAGGATGGATGCTTCGGAAACTCGCGGCAGGCGGTTGCCCTTGTGCGTAACCGTTCACAGCGCGACTTGATCCACTTGAGGGCCGCCTGGACGCGCGGATCGTCGGGGCCCAGCCCGGAATAGATCATGCTCTTGGGCCCGGCGTAGCGGCGCCGGATCGACCGTTGCTGTAGCGACTGCCATGCCAACGGCTCACGATCGGATTTTCCGCAGTTTCTCGGGGGAAAATCTCGGGGGAGAATGGTGAGCGCGTCGAGGCGGCCGGTCAATAATGCATCGGCGCTGGACAAACTTTCGCCGGGATCGACGTCAGACCGGATCAGACGCGCGTGTCGCACGATCGGCGCGGCGGGCCGATTTCTCACGTCGCACGCTCCATGAGAATCGTGACGATTTTTTTGACTGGGGCGAATGGCGACCTATGGTTTTGATAGCGGCGAATTCTTGCCAGTCCTGTCCGGCCGCCGCTGCGCGGACGATCTTGCGGGCCATCGTTCCCTTTCGACTCACATCTGAAGTCTTATGGGAGGGTGTCATGGCTCGCCATCGGTTGCGTCGTTCATGGAGTTCTGTTCTGCACGGAGCCTGGCGTTTCGCGGCGGCAACGGCCGGCTCGCGCCTGCTCCGGATTGCGGCCGTCGTGGCCCTGTGCCTGACGCCGCCAGCCCACGCCTTCGTTGGCGCGACGGTGATGCGGATCGAAGAGGACTGGGAGGTCGTTGTGGGAGAGCCAAGCCCCGACGAGAACCTTCCGCAGCTCTACGTCGTGACGACTCCCACGGGAAATGTCGATGGGCAATACTCGGTCTTCGAGATCAACAATCTGCTGCTCCCCGACTTTTATGGAGGGGGCTTGCAGTTTCAGACGTGGTGGGGCGACCAGGCGACCGGCGAAGCGCACCACAGCAACTATTCGTCTCTCGCCTCCAACGGCGAGACGATCACGTTCACGACCCGCATGCGGGCGTGGGGCGACGGCACGATCTCGTTCCGGATCCAGAACGGTCAGTCGACGACGTGGGGCGCCTTCGGGAACAACAACTCGCTCCGCATCGTCCGTGATTGCGAGCTCTCCGATCTGAGCACGTACAACCCCGAATCGTCGGCCAAATTCTCGCGGGTCGGCTCGGGCCGCGGGCGGATCACAACGTTCCGCATCAAGCAGGTTCGCTACTACGATGCAAATGGCAATCTGATCTCGACCGACAACACCACACGGGACGCCCAGATCGACGAGCCGTCGTAATGGTGCCGCATGGCGCACCTGTTTCTGGGTTTCATACATCTCTTTTTTGC
>JAGVKR010000018.1 GCA_020050375.1 Planctomycetales bacterium | reverse complement strand
CTCATCACCGCCCGCGGGGGCGGCCGGACGTGGAATCCGAACCAAATCGGCCCCGGCGTCGTTGGTGTTCGTCGCGCTGGAAACCGCCGGATTGCGCACCTGACGATCGAGCGCGAAGTCGGACGCAGTCATGTCAACGAACGGTTTGCCGAGCCATTGTCGACGCCAAATGCCTTCGTCCACGACGCGGGGGTTGGCCTCCGCAGCTTCGGTCCAATTGCTGCGCCACGCGGCGAAATCCCAACTTTCGGCGCGGCCTGTCCCCTCGGTCGACTCAATCGACCAGAATGCGTGAATTCGGTCGTAAATGTTGTTTCGGCCGTTCCACATCAATAATTTGTGAAAATCAAGTGGCGGAGAATTGCCGGTCATTGACACAAGCGACAGGGGTTCCCCGCCGCGTGACCCGCTCGCACTGCTGAAAATGCTGTCGAAGGCCAGAACCTGGACCGGCGAAAGCTTGCGCGGCAGGTTGCCGCTATCCATGCGAATCAGGCCGCCACCCAACGCAACGGTGACGTGCTCGAGCTTCAATTCAAGATGCGAGTTTTCCGGTGGCGTTTCTGTGCTTCCACGCGCGGCCAGCAGCGCTCCCTGCACGGCGACCACGCTTTGCTTCAAGGTCAATCGCCCCGGTTCGGCGTGCCGCACCATGAACACGTCGCATTGCCCGCGAAACAGGCAATCACCCAGCTCGATTTCGAGAGGGGGACGAGGTTGCCCGCCGACCATTGGTATATTGTCAGGCATCATGCTGCCGGCGCCCGGTCGCAGCTCGATGATCGCCGCCGGATACATTCGCGGATTGACCATCGTCACTGTGACACCTTCCAACCGCAATGAATCCGGCCGTTCGACGGAGAACAGTGTCCACTGCTCGGCGGAAACCTCTTCTTCGACGAACATGGCCAGTTCGACCCCCACCAGGTGCAACAGCCCCGATGGAAGCGAAATGGCACGCACCTGGCTGCCGTCGGTCACGACCAGCCGGGGACGGAACTCGATGACCGGATGTCTCCCCTTTGCCGCACGAATCGTTACCTTGCGGGTGATCTTCAGGCTTGTTTCGGTGCGCCGGCCGTCGAAGCGCAGCTCAATGACGGCGCCGTCATTGCGGATCGCCGAGCAGGCGGCCTCGAGCGACGAGAACTTGTGGTCGCCCCCTCCGTCCCGTCCGAGCAGAAAGTAACCTTCGTCTTCGCTGGGAATCGGCGGTGGAATATCGACATCCAGATTCCGCTCGCCGGTCGTGCGTGCGCCGCCGCTCGTGTTTGACGTCGGATTGCCGGTCGTTTTTTTGGCAACAGCGGCCCCCTCGTCGGCATCGGAGCTCTTTGCATTCTCGGTCGCGAGTCGCGCTCCGTTTGCTGTCCCTTTGTACGGGGATTCGGAACCTGGTGCTCGTGAGACGCTCGTCTGCGAATCAAGCTGCGGTCCTTTGGTGTAGCTCCCTTCCAATTCGACGCGTCCCTCAACCAACAAAGGTTCCGGCTTGATCACGAACGGGGGAAGGTTGTCATCAGAAAACGGTGGACTGACGGGAGTTTCTGCCGAGGCTTTCGCCCCCGGGCGCGTCTGCCCGCCATCGACAACCTGCCGCGCTCCCTGCTTGAGCAGTCCCGTCGAGGCTGACTATGGGCGGGTCGGCGATGGATCGCCTTCTTCCCGGCTGCCAGTCGCGGAGGGTTCGGGTTTCAGCCTCGCAGAGTCATCTGTGTTCGGTGATCGGCCTTCGGAAACGCCCGGCATGGGAGAAAACCGCGCAGCGCTTCCTTGTCCGAGATATTCGAGATAGCCGACGATCAGCAGCAGTGCCGCCGCGGTTGCCATCCAGGCCAGATGCCGATCGAAGAACGACGGACGCTTGCCGCCCGCCGACAGCCAGACCAGGCCTTCGGGGCTGACGCTGCGCAACCCCATCGCGCCGGCGACGAGCATCATATCGCGGATGAGTTGCTCGGCGTTCTGATACCGTCTCCGGGGATCTTTGGCCATCATCTTGCGGACGACGATGGAAAGGTTCTCCGGAACTGCGGGGTTCTTCTGCGCCGGATCGGGGGCCTCGTCTCCCTGATGCTGGAGAAGCTTTTGCAGCACCGTCCCTTCCGGATAAGGCGGGGCGCCGGTGAGCATGTGGTACAGCGTGCAGCCCAGCGAATAAATATCGCTGCGAACGTCGGCCGTCCGCGGGTCGCGCGCCTGTTCCGGCGAGATGTAGTCGAAAGTTCCCAGCGTCGTGCCGGCCATGGTCAGATCGGCGGCCTCTTCGTCGCGATTCTCTTTTCGCGCCAGCCCCAGATCGACCAGCTTGGCGCGGCCGCCGGGCGTGATGATGATGTTCGACGGTTTGATGTCCCGGTGCACGACCCCCTGTGCCGACGTGTGCACCAGCGCCGAGGCCATCTGCAGCGCGAAATTGACCGCGTCGGCGACCGGCAGCCGACCCTGCTGCTGAATCAACTCGCGGATGTTCGTTCCTGTGATATATTCGAAGGCGATGAAATGCAGCCCCTGCTCTTCGCCGACGTAGAACACCCGCGCAATGTTCTCGTGATCGAGCTGCGCCGCCGACTGCGCCTCGTTCTTGAATCGCTGAACGATCAGCGGATCGCGCGACAAAGCCGGTGGCAGCACCTTGAGGGCGACGACACGATTGAGGCGCGTATCCACTGCCCGGAAGACAGCTCCCATCCCACCGCTTCGAATGCGCTCGACGATCGAGAAATGCCCGAGCTGAACCCCGCGCTCGGCGTCGAATGTGGCGCCGCCGTCGCCGTCTTCGGGGGGAAACAAAACCCGCACCACGCTCGACACCAGCGCCGAACCGGCGCCGGCAGGCAGAGCTGGCGCTGTTGCGCCCCCGGGACGCCGTTCGGGATTGATCACCGTTTCTGGCCCGCGATGGGAGCGCAACACACCGGTCCCCTCGACCGGGCGCACTACGGAACTTCCGGCGGATCCGGAGCTCATCACGGGTTCACTCATAATGTCGGAACAAACAAGACACGCAAAAACCGCTGGCAAAACTGCGATTGCAGGATTTGACGTGCACCAGCGTCGGACTTCCTTTTCCTATCGATGAATTCCTGCCAGGCGATGGTGTTCGGTCCATGCCCGACGAACGAACGATTCCTTGTGGATGGGACGACCGAGACAGCCCTGTGCCGTCGCTGCCCGGTTCGCTTGACTTATCAGCTATGTCGTCTCGCGCTGCTGCACCGCGCGTTGCGCACGTTCGTCGATTGCCGCCAGATGGCTTTCCATTTGCGAGAACAGTTTCTGCGAGAAGTCATCGCTCCCGAGCATTGCCGCCACTCGCGAGCGAATCGTCGAATCGGGAATCTCGTCGCGTACCGCCGGCTTGGCGTGAGATTGGACCAATTGGTCCACAGCGCGGATTCGCGGCAGAAACGACTGCTCCAAATGCTCGTCTAACTCACGGACCAGCCATTCGGCGTTGCCAAACAGACCACGAAGCGTGAGCTGCTCGATGGGACGCTCATCCACCTGGGTATCTCCCTTGCGAGGAACCCGCAATACACCCATATTAGACACGAGACGACCGAGCAGGGTCAAGTACGATTGTCGCGATGGTTCGCCGTAACTGATTGCCCGCCATGAATAAAAGCCCTGTATGAAAATTCTGTTACTGGCCGACATTCACGCCAACTGGTCCGCGCTTTCGGCGATCGACGAATCCTTCGACGCCTGCCTGTTTCTGGGTGATCTTGTCGACTACGGCAGCAACCCGGCGCCGTGCATCGACTGGGTCCGGTCGAATGCCCGGGTAGCGGTTCGCGGCAATCACGACCATGCTGTCGCGCAGAGGATCGTCGCCAAAGGGGGATCAGGGTTTCGTGAGCTGGCGGCGGCAACACGGCCCCTCAACTGGCGGGTCCTCGCTCCGCAACACCTCAAGTATCTCGCGCGGCTTCCAGTAACCGCAAATTTCGTCCTGGACGGATTGCGGTTTCTGCTCGTCCATGCGACGCCGCGCGACCCTTTGGACGAATACCTGATCGACGATCCCGCCGGCTGGAACCTGCGGCTGCAAGGCATCGAGGCCGACATTGTCTGTGTCGGCCACAGCCATGTGCAGTTTCATCTCGATCTGAATGGCGTGCAGATCATCAACCCGGGCAGCGTCGGACAGCCTCGCGACGGCGATCCGCGGTGCGCCTACGCGGTGATCGAAGACGGCAGAATCTCCTTCCGGCGAGTCGCTTACGACATCGACGCTGCGGTTTTGCACATGCGGGAAGCCGGAATCGAGCCCCACGCGCTGGCCTTGGCCGAATCGGCCCTTCGCACCGGCGGCCGGCTCCCGATCAAGCTGGAAGGAAAGTGAACGCCATCGAGCGGTCCGGTGAATGACCAGGTGTCAAGAGGCCGAGATCAGGCGACGGTGCCTGACTCCTGCCGCCTGACGTCTGACACCTGTTTCTCAACCGGGCTTCTTCGGCAGGGCGACTGAGTACAGCATCGTGACCGTCCCCACCGACATCAGGCTGAAAGCCGCCCAGTCCGGCGGATCAATCACGCGACTTTTCTCGGGAGCGACAGACGTGAACAGACCGCGGAAACCGGTCTGCTGCGCAGCGTCGGCATTCATTTTCAAAACCATCTTGTCGACGACCAGAAAGCCCACACCCCACAGGGTGACGAACAGCCCGATGGCAAAGAACGTGGCACGCATCATGATGAACACCTTCCGCAACACTGGGGTCTGCAATAAGCCAGCGCGACATCGCGCGCTCCACGGCACGTCGTAGGCTTATGATCGGTGAGGCGCGCCCGCAGACTTGAACCAGACTTCGCCAACTCACATTCTTCGGCCAATCTCCCATTCTCTCACGTCTTCGTGGCCGCTGGCGTTCGCCTCCCGCGATCGCTACATTTCGCAGAACACGAAAAATTAGAAGCCCCGCGTTGAATGTACTTGTCGAAAGGTGGTCGTTTCGTGGATTCCAGGCTGGTATTGCTCCCCGGAGACGGCATAGGTCCCGAAGTCGTCGCCGAAGCCGAGCGGGTGTTACACGCCATTGCTCGTCGCTTCGGTCATAAGTTTCACTGCGACCGTTGCCCGATGGGAGGCAATGCGATCGACAGCCACGGCACTCCCCTCCCCGATGAAACGCTCGCGGCCTGCCGCAAGTCGGCAGCCATCCTGTTGGGCGCGGTGGGAGGACCGAAGTGGGATGACCCGAACGCCAAAACTCGACCCGAAGCCGGATTACTGCAGATCCGCAAAGAGCTGGGGCTCTTCGCCAATCTGCGGCCCATCAAACCGTCCCCCTGGCTGCTCGATGCGTCTCCGCTGAGATCGACAATCATCGAGGGAACCGACATTCTGTTCGTCCGCGAATTGACCGGAGGCCTGTACTTCGGCGCCTCGGGTCGCCGCCCGCATGCCAGCGGCGAAGAAGCCTATAGCACGATGACGTACAACACCGGCGAGATCGAGCGCGTCGTGCGCGTCTCGGCCCAGGCGGCCCGCAAACGTCGCGGCCGGCTGACGATGGTGGACAAAGCCAATGTGCTCGAAGCATCGCGGCTCTGGCGAAGCACCAGCGCCAAGCTGATGACTTCCGAGTTCCCCGATGTCAAATACGAAGTCGTGTTGGTCGACTCGATGGCCATGCATTTGATTTCCCGGCCGCGAGACTTCGATGTGGTCGTCACCGAGAACATGTTCGGCGACATTCTGACCGATGAAGGATCGATGCTGACGGGCTCGATGGGGCTGTTGCCCTCCGCATCGCTTGGGAGTTCCGGCCCAGG
>JAGVKR010000506.1 GCA_020050375.1 Planctomycetales bacterium | reverse complement strand
CTGGGCGGCACGGCTCAAATCGTCGAGCGTCGGCACGGGAATCAACCCGCCGACCACGCGCCGCGAGAAGTGATCGAGCATCACCTCGACTCCATCGCGTTCGCCGGCGAGCGATTCGCTGCGGCGTTCGGTGGCATCTTCCCAGTCAATCTGCGTCCCCCCTTTGAGCCGGGCGATCCCTTTTCGGCAGCGGACTTCCGCCGTCCAGTCGGCTTCCGGTCGAGGCTCGTGATGCAGGACGACACGAGCTGTGGCCGGAGCGCCGCCGGCCGCCGATCGTAAGAATGAAATCGAGGCCTCTTCGGCCCCTGTCGACGAAAGCCCGCCGCGAACCTCCGCCGGCGCTGTTCCGACCAGATGGCAGGCCCAATCGAGCGCGGCGAGCCATGCTTCGCGGTTGACGTGAGCTGGCACACCATTGGAGGACGCTCCGTTCGTGGCGGCTGCCCCCTGGGCCTGGACGACTACGACATCCGGCCGCCCCAGGCGCGTGGCGATCAGTTCTTTCAAGCGCGTGGTGGCGGGAGTGTAGCGATGACCGAAGTCGGGCATCAGGGGCGTTTCGGATTCCGCCGCCAGGGGAACGAGGGCTCGCGTTCGGGGAACCCAATCGCCGAGTGGCCCGGCCAGGAACGCCGGCTTCCCTCGTTTGCACGCGAACTCGGCAGGGATCGAGCCGTACCAGGCCGTATCGAGGACCAGCAGCGCTCGCACGTCACTGCGCTCCATCATGCGGAGCATGCCGCACGCGACATCGCAGCGCCATTCGGCTGCCGTTTGCTCGGCGAGACTGCCGACGGCCGCCTGGATCACGCGAATCCGCATTCGATGGCGCAGGTTGAGGAGGGCGGGCCGATAGCGGCGCTCCCATTCCGGGCCCAGTCCGATCAATCCGACGTCAAGCATCCGCGTAGTCCCCGCAATCCCGTTCAATTCCCGGCCGGTGAATAGTCCGTCGCCCGCATGTAGACCTTTTCGACCTTGGCGACAATCTTGCCGTCCTTCTCGGAGGCGTCGCGAGCGGCGATCCAGTCGGGATCCTTGACGAAGTCGTCCCACGACTTCTTCGCCGACTCTTCATTCGCGTGCGACACGACGTAGATCAGCGTGTTGTCCTTGAGCTTCTCGTCGGTCGGCACCCAGTACATGCCGTTCTTCATCCCGTGCTTCTCGAACAGTTTCATCGTGTGATCTTTGAAGCGGGCGTGCAGCGCGGGCAGGCGACCCGGCAGCGCGGTGTACGTCCGCAGCTCGTACAAACGGGGAGGATTCTTCTGCTCGGCGAGCGAAAAGCCGGCGGAAAACGACCCGACGGCAACGAGACCGCACAATCCCGCACACAGAACGAAAGCTGCCTTCCGCGACATGCTGCTGGCTCCTGATCGAATGGTGACGTTGAGATGTCCTCGACGAGACGCACCGGCCCGGCCGGTCTCAGGGAATTGTAACGTCAGACCGGCGTTCTTGCGCCGCTGCACGGCCGTCTGCTGGCCGTTCCACCCGTGGAAATGTATCCTGTGTCGTAGATCATTCGGCACGCTCCGTGCTGGCCCCGGAGGCCCGCGTAGTGAATTGGTCACACGGCTGATTGATTGCGGCCGAATTCTGATCCGCCCCGGCATCCTGCTGAATTCACGCTTGAAAGGGACTCCTCCATGCTTCGCCTTATGACGACAGCGCTCTTCGCTCTTTCGCTTTCTTCGGTCGCCGCAGCTGCCGACACCGTCAAGCTGGAAAAGAAACCCGACGGCGTCGTCGTCACGATCGGGGGGAAGGAGTTCACCACGTACAACACGGCTAAGTCACAGATGAAGCCGTACTTCTGGCCGGTGCTGGCGGCGGACGGGGTCAACATCACCCGGAGCCTCGAGAAGCCCGAAGACCATCCGCACCATAAGGGGATCTGGTGCTCGATCGACGAAGTCAACGAGCTCAAGTTCTGGGCCGAGAAAGCGAAGATCGAGAACGCCTCGGTCGAAATCGTCAAAGCCGAAGGGAACCCGGCACAACTGCGGATCGTCAACCACTGGCTCGCCGCCGACGGCCAGCCGCTCCTCAAGGAGACGGTGAACGTCAGCATCCACGCCAATCGGCGGATCGATTACGACCTGGAGTTCACTGCCGGCGCAAGCCCCGTGACCTTTGCCGATACGAAAGAGGGGATGTTCGGGATCCGCATGGGGAATACGCTGCGAGAGAAACAGGGGGGCAAAATCGCGAATGCCGAGGGGATGAAAGGCGAAAAAGATTGCTGGGGCAAGGAATCGAAGTGGGTCGACTACGTCGGCCAGCTCGACGGCAAGACGTATGGCGTAGCGCTGTTTGACGACCCGAAGAATTTCCGCAAGTCCCGTTACCACGTCCGAGGTTACGGCCTGTTCACGATCTGCCCGTTTGGGCAGAAGTCGTACACCAACGATCAGCTCCCGGCCGACCCGCTCACGCTCGAACCCGGCAAATCGGTCCGCCTGCGCTACGGGTTGTACGTCCATGAGGGGGACACTCAATCGGCGAACGTGGGCGACGTTTACGCAGCCTTTGCGAATGTCGCTTCGAAACCCTGAACTGATTGGTTTTTTTCAGACAAGCGCCGTTCGCACGTGTAGAATACTTGCATGGCTGTGATCCACGCTCTCTATCGCATCACGTCGTTTCGAATGGTCGGTCGCTACAAGCTCAGAGTGACATTCGACGATGGCGCAATTCAAACGGTGGACCTCGAGCCGGTTTTGAGAGGCAACATCTATGGCCCGCTCCGCGATGAAGCAATCTTCAATCAGGTACGACTCGACCGGGAAGTTCACACGCTGATTTGGCCGAACGGGGCCGACTTCGACCCGGCGACACTCCACGATTGGCCGCAACTTGCGGAAGCGTGGATCACTCGTGCTCAGCAGTGGGAAGAGCGCACTCATGCCGAATCATCGACGTGAACCTGGCCCAGCGTCGTCGGCGCGCCATTTGTCAAAGTGAATTGAATTGCGCTGGAATGTCCCGATTGAGCGCGAGGCGCACTCCAGCAGTTACATGATGCGAGATTCGAACCCATGGGCACGTTTCACGTACGCTGCCGGATCGAGAACACCGTCGATCGCAAGAAAGGGGCGATCGTCCCCAAGCTGCTCGTCGATACGGGGAGCGAATACACCTGGGTTCCCGCCGCGACACTGGAAAAGATCGGCGTGCAGCGTGAAAAGAAAGACACCGCGTTCGTCATGGCGAACGGTCAGCAGATCACACGATCGGTCGGCTTCGCAATTCTGCGCGTCGACAAGCATTTCACGATCGACGAGGTTGTCTTCGGCGAGCCGGGCGATCTCTCGCTCCTGGGCGCCCGAACGCTGGAGGGATTGAATCTTCGGGTCGATCCCCGTCTCAAGAAACTTGTCGCCGCCGGTCCCCTTCCGGCGGCGAGCAGCGAGAGGTGTCTGCCAAAAATTACTTGAGAGTCTCGGGTTTGTACTCGTGATCGCGCTTTTGCTCGACGGTCGCTTTCTCGATGACGTCCCCTTGTTTCAGCTTATCGACAACGTCCATCCCTTTGATCACGTGTCCGAAGACGGTGTGCTTGCCGTCCAGGTGCGGGGTCTTTCCGAAGGTGATGTAAAACTGCGAGCCTCCGGTGTCCTTCCCCGCGTGAGCCATGCTGATCACGCCGCGGTCGTGCTTCCGGTGGTCTTTCCGCGTGCATTCGCATTTGATCCGATAACCCGGCCCGCCGATTCCCTTTCCTTCCGGGTCACCCCCCTGGGCCATGAAGCCGGCAATCACGCGATGGAATTTCAATCCGTCGTAGAACTTTTTCTCCACCAGATTGACGAAGTTGGCGACCGTGTTGGGAGCCTCGTCCTCGTAGAGCTCCAGCAGGATGTCCCCCTTGTTCGTCTTCAACAGCACTTGCGGCAGCTTCTCTTTCTTTTCTTCCTCTGCCTTTCCCGATGGGGCGCCGGCGAGGAGGGCCATTGTTCCGATGAGGGATGCGATGGTGACGATCAGCACGCGCTTCATGGTCGCTCCTTTTGGTTGCGTCTTGCCGCTTGAGAGCGCGGCAGCAGGTGTTCGTAATTCCATTCTTCACAGTGAACTGACAACCCTCGGACGATAGCAAGCCGCTGGAGTTCCTGCCAGCTTTATCGCGACGCAGGCGTCTTCGCAGGCGCACGGCACACTCCGTCGGAGACGATTGTTGGGTGCCGGGGTCAAAGCGACAAATCCATTGTCCGCGTCAAAGGCAGTCCGTTGAATCGATCCAAGTCGGCGGCTGGCCGGCACAATCCGCGAGCGTGGCCCCGCAACTGGCGACGGGGCCACGCTCGCGGATTGGTTCCGGTTGGGCCTTCGTCCCACGAAGGGCTTGCACGCTGCGACCCGTGATCTACGGCGCCGCTTTGACATCGGCACCCGGCGTTACTTCATCAAATCTAAGCAAACCATGCCATGCGTCTCGCCTTCGCAGTTACCCCGAACGAATGACAGGATTGGCGCGCGAAAAGAGACCCACAGCGTCCAGATTCTTTGCACGCTTTCGTTGGTGCGACGCAGAGCGTCGGGACGGGCGTTCCCACGCGGAGCGTGGGAACGAGGGTTCGCCGGGAAGCGTTCGAGTCGCCGACGACTATTCTTCTTCCTTCGGCGCCGGCTTCTTCACGGCTTTCTTCGGGCGGTCGGAACTGATACCCGAAGCGGGCTTCACCGCTCCTTCGCCGCTGGCTTCTGACGAACCGGCGCCAGCCGACATCAGCTTCTGGATCTCGCGGTCGAGCGTTTCGATCGTGACCGACGTGCTCACCACGATGCCGCTCTGGTCGATCAGCCACAGCGCGGGGACTTCCATGATTCCGTAATAGGTCACGATCGGATTGTTCCATCCCTGCTTACCCGATTCCTTGAAGCAGATCTGCGGCCAGGGGATGCGATGCTCGACCGCGAACTGGCTGACGGCGGTGGCGTCCGGATCGACCGTCACGCCGATCACCTTCAGCCCCTGCCCGGAGTGGTTTCGCGTGACTTCCAAAATCGTCGGCAGGCCGTCGACGAACGTCTTGGCCGCGCTCGACCAGAACACGACCAGCACCGGCTTGCCCAGCAGGTCGTCGAGCTGGACCTGCTCGTCGTCGAACGTTGGCCCCGACAATTGGGGCGGATTTCCGGGGAGTTTGAGCCGCCGCAGAATCCCTGCGACGCGGCCGCCGTACTGGCTCTGCGGAAACTGTTGCTGAATCAGCGTGTAGCCATCGACCGCTTCTTTGGTCATCCCGGCCAACTCGCAGCTTCGCGCTGCGGTGAAGAGGAGCGGCAGCGATCGGCGTTCTTCGGCCGGAAAGTTTCCGGCGAAGTGGGCCGCCTGGCGGGCGAATTCGCCCAGCCACTGCGGATTGCTCCCCGTTCCGGCCTTGGCCATGCTGTACGCGAGATTGACGAGGGTGTGTGTCGCGTCGGCGGCCGCGGACGATTTGGGATCGCGTTTGAACAGCGCGGCGGCATCTTCATAGAGCGCATCGATGTTGTCGCGGTCTCCGGCCAGAGCCAGTTGCAGACGCGCTTCGACCATATTGTGGACGGCCGAGCTGAACAACCGCTCTTTTTCCGGGTTTTCATGGACTTGCGCGATCGCCTGCTGGCAATACTTGATGATCTTTTCGTTGCGCTCCTTGCGATGCGCCTTCAGCGTTTCGAGATCATCGGTTTTCGGTGGGGCTTCGATTCGCAGCTTCATCGCTTCTCGAATCAGCCATTCGGGGCTCCCTTCCTTGAGTTCGATCCTGGCGGCGTTGGCGTCTGCGGGATCGTCGGGTTCCTCGGGATCATCGTCGTCGGTCGGAGTGCCGATCGAGGCGGTGGGAAGCGCCGTCCCGGCGGACGTGCCTGTGTCCGATTTGTTGCACCCCGTCAGTGCGCCGGCGAAGGCAATGACGCAGACAGCGACAGCCGACCACAGATTTCGACGCAGCAGCATGGCGATCATGGCTCTCCATCCGTTGAGAGGTGCTGGAAACCGGCCCCACGGTCCTTCCCCGCTTTGATCCTTGTCGGGGTTGGCGCAACCCGTCCGGTTGGCCCGGTCGGGCGGGCCTGTTTTTATGGGAAATCTTCGATTTCAGGCAAGAGCATCTGCCAGCCCGAGGATATAATTGAATCGTTATGACCAGCCCGAATGGCGATTCTGCCTCAGATTCATTGCCCAGTGACCGATATGACGACGATCGTTCGGTCGATGTCTCGGAGCACGTGAACGGGGCCCTGCACGGGGATCGCGAAGCCCTCGCCCAGCTATTCGCCCACTATCGGCCGCGCCTGTGGCGGATGGTCAATTTTCGATTGCACCCTCGCCTGCAGGGGCGGATCGATGCCGACGACGTTCTGCAGGACGCCTGGCTGATGGCCGTCGATCGAATCAGCTATTTTCCACGTGACGCCTCGCATTCCCCCTTCATCTGGTTTCGGATGATCGTCAACCAGACTCTCGTCGACCTGCATCGGCGGCATTTGGGGGCCGAAAAACGCTCGGCGACGCGCGACGTTTCGATCAACGGAGGCTGGCAATCCGAATCGACCTCGTCGTCAATGGCGTTTCACCTCATGGGCCACCTCACCTCGCCCAGCAGCGCCTACAACCGGGTCGAACTGGCCCGGCAACTCGACGTGGCGCTTGAAGGGATGAACGACATCGATCGCGAAGTTCTTGCGCTGCGGCATTTCGAGGAGCTGAGCAACAGCGAAACGGCCCGGGTTCTGAACATGTCCGAGCAGGCCGCCAGCGGCCGTTACATCCGGGCCCTCGGGCGGCTCAAGCAGGTGTTGGAGGTTCTGCCCGGGTTTCTCGATCGGCCATCATGAGCGAGCCCCATGAGTCCTCCGAAGCCAGCCTCGAAGGGTTGCCCGTCCCAAGCGACGCCGAGCGGTTTCGGGCCCGCGTTCCTCTCGAGATTCTGGTCAGTCGCTTCGCCGACTCGGTCCGCCGCGGTGAGCGTCCTTCCATTGAAGACTACGCTTTGCGTTATCGCGACTGGGCCGAGCAGATCCGCGAGTTGTTCCCGCTGATCGAGTCGCTGGAGCGCTGGAAGGTCGACAAAGAGGTCGAATGCCTCCGCCGGAATGTGCCCGATGAGTTTCCCGTGCGGCAACTGGGCGACTACCAGTTCGTTCGCGAGCTGGGGCGCGGCGGCATGGGGATCGTCTTCGAGGCAGTCCATCAGCAATCGGGCCGGCATGACGCCGTCAAGCTCCTCCCCTGGCGCTACGCCGCTGACATGGCCCAATGGAAAGAGCGCTTTCAGCGCGAGGCGGCGACGATCGCTCGCCTGCGGCACCCGAATATCGTGCGGGTCTATTCTTTCGGAACGGACGAAGGCTACTGTTACTACGCGATGCAGCTCATCGAGGGAATCAGCCTCGACCGCATCATTCGTGGCCTGCGCGAGACGGGCGAGTTGGTGCTCTTCGACGAGATCCGCCGTTCACGCGGCGAATCGGTCGCCGCCTCCCCACCCGCCAATTCAACCGGCGTAGAAAGTGCATCGTTGCACCTGCGCCGCGATTCGTGGAAGGAATTCGCCCAGATCGCCAAGCAGGTGGCACTCGCGCTGGGGCACGCGCATGAGAGCGGCGTGCGACACAACGACGTCAAACCGGCCAACCTGCTGCTTGAGTCGGGTGGCCGCGTGATCGTGACTGATTTCGGAATCGGCCGCCGCCGCGAAGATGACCTGGCCGGCAATGACGAGCATGGCACAGGCACTTTACGCTACATGGCGCCCGAACGGTTGTTCGGCAGCGGCGACGCGCGAAGCGACGTCTATGCCCTGGGAGCGACGCTCTACGAGCTCTGTACGCTCCGCCCGGCATTCGACGTCGAAGATCGACGGAAGCTGGTCGAGCTGATCCTGAAATCGCCGCCTCCGCGACCTCGGCAGATCATTCCCCAGTTTCCCCGCGCGCTGGAAACGATCATCCTCAATGCGATGTCGCCCGAGCCCGGCGACCGCTATCCTTTCGCCGAAGCGCTCGCCGCAGACCTGCTTCGATTCATCAACGGCCAGCCGATTTCCAGCACGCGGCCCGGTCTTATCCGCCGCGCGTGGCGTTCCGGGCGTCGCCGTCTCTCGGGTGACAAACGTCCAAAGTGATCGATTTCAGGGGTTGATTCGATCGGCGGGAGTCGCCACCACCCTTTCGAGATTTGTGATTTTGACTTTCCCTAGACATTTGAATTTCGGGCTTCGTCATCCCCTGCGACGGCTGCCGTGTTCCGGGAAATGTCCGAAATTCAAATGTCTAAGGAAATCCAAAAATCGAAATGACGAAAGGTGAGTGCTCGCCAACCGGCGTCGATTGCGGCGTTTTCCCAAAAAAAGATCGAAAAGAACCCGAATCGTCTGTTGAGACTCCGGCTCCGATTGCGTTTCCCCTCCTGGGGCACGTCACAGCGACCAACTTGCACGGGAGTTTTCAGATGCAAACACGCATTCGTTCGGAACACAATCGTCCGTGGATCAGGCGGCTGCCGGGGATGGCAACCATCGCCGTCGCCGCAATCCTCTTATCGTCGGCCGTGGCTAATGCCCAATCGGGTGGAGGTGGACCTGCTGGCGGCGGCGGTTCGTGCAGCGGGGGTGGCGGCGGAGGCAGCGGTGGCATGGGCGGTGGCGGCGGAATGATGGGAGGCATGGGTGGTGGCGGCGGTG
>JAGVKR010000535.1 GCA_020050375.1 Planctomycetales bacterium | reverse complement strand
GGGAAGCCAAGTTTCAATTCGAGGATCATTGGACATGGATTGAATTGTATCCGCAGAATCGAGATGGATACACGTCAATCCGGGCGGTATGAGGCGTGCAAGCAGACATCAGAACGATGGGTGGCATCTTCCGTCACTCAAGCCACAAGCCACAAGCCTCACCCCTCTCTTCCTCACGGATCCTGCGGGTTGAGGAACTTGAAGACGGTGGCTGCCAGAGCGCCCCCGGCGAAGTTCGCGACCAGGAAAATCCAGATGTTGGCCCAACTCGACAATCCCATGACGGTGACGCCGATGGCGACCGCCGGATTGAAGGCCCCGCCCGAAATCGGGCCTACGGCGAACGCGCCGCTGAGAACCGTAAACCCGATCGCCAGCCCATAAAACGAATTGCCGGAGTTCGCTTTCGCCGTCGCGACGTTGAGAACGACGTAACAGAGTGCAAAGGTATAAACCAACTCGGCCAGAAGCGCCCTGACCACATCCGGACTGCCGGGAGAGACTTCCGGGGAATTTTTAAGAAACAGCACGACAAACGCCGCCGCGATCCCCCCCACGACTTGAGCGATCATGTATCCGGGAACCTCGGCGGCCGGGCAGCGCCCGCGGAGAAAGACGGCGAGCGTTACAGCGGGATTGAAGTGCCCCCCGGAAATATGTCCGCCGGCGAAAATCATCACCATCAGGACCGAGCCGATCGCGAGCGGGGCCAGCGGGCCGGCATCACCGGGCCCGATGACGGTGCAACCAATTGTGGTGACGAGAAAGAACGTGCCGATCAACTCGACGATGTACTTCTTGGTGGAGTCCATGAGGGGTCTTTCCAGGAAATGTGTGCTGGGAGCGCGCGGAAGTTCGGAGTGTGGACTTCAGTCCACACGAGAAATTGGCTCGTTTTGGCCGAAGGCAACACGACGGGATGTGTGCGGTCGGATATTCAGTCGACGCTTTTACGAGTTTTGAGAGGGCACTGCCTCAGATGGGAACGCGGCGAGGGGAAATTTTCAAGGGCTCGGCATTCATTTCGACGGACCGCGCGCCGCAAAGAAACCCCGCCTCGTCATAACCGTTCGCTCAACCGTTCGTGAGAAGGCTGCGCGATGCGGAGACATCCGCGAGTCGTGGGGACACACCGATAGCCGCGTTCGCGATGCGGGGCGATACGAACGGAATTGCGCGGCGTCTGGAATCGACGTAAGGGAATTGCACATTAAGTATACAAATTTACATATCTTTCGTCAATCTGAGCCCGTCAGGCGGTTTGTAATATCCAACCGCGGCCATCAATTCTCGATCGACTGCATGGGGATTTCGATCGGATCGAAGATCAACGGCGCCGGGGGGACGAATCGTTCGGAATACCAGGTCACGACGCCGTTCAGCGCCGGCGAGTGTTCGCATCCCCACCCGAGCGGAGCATAGACGAATCTGTAGGCATCGAGCGCCCAATCGGGTTGCGGCACACGCGTGATCACCCAGAGCGCTGGGCCGCACGAGGCGATGTAAAGCACCGGGAGCGCCGCGGCCGCGATGCCCCAAAATCGGCGCGACCTGCCGGACAGCCAGCCGATCGGCCCCCGTCGCTTTGTCGTTCGCTCGTCCATGCCGGGAGTGTACCTAATCCCGATCGCCCGAAACCAGCCACGATGACAACACGGCTTCGGCCGACCTCGATCCAACGAAAAACCCCGCAGGCCGAAGCCGACGGGGTGAGATCACGCAAACCGAACCGAGGATTGAATCAGGCCGCCGTGGACCGCTTCAGGCGCTTGCCAAGTCCGCCGATGCCGAAGATCCCTGCCACCAACGACCAGATGACGAGCGTTGAGGGTTCGGGGACCCCGTTGACGTCGACCGACCCATCAACAGCGCTCACGTCATCAAGTCCGCCCTCTTCGCCTTCCAGGATGACATTGCGTAAGTTGATCGGACTTGTTCCCGCTGCGAGGGCCTGAAAGTTGATCGTCGCCAGGACGCCACTCCCAGAGACGGCCGCCCCGCCACTCTGTACGGCTTCGTTGACGAATATGATATCCCCAGTCGCGTTGAAGATGTTCCCGGCGAAAAAGTCCGTGGTGTTGCCGGAGACACTGAGAAGAAATGGCCCCTGCGTTACACTGAGGGCGGAAAGGATGGAGGGGTCAAATTCAAGATCAAACGACCAAGCCATGAGACCTGCGTCAACCGGGACATCGGTGACGAGGATGTCGACGGAAAAACTCTGGCCTACCTGGACCGCCTGACTGAGTGGATCGATGCTCACAATCGTCCCGGCAAAGCCGGAAAGACTGCTCCAATGGAAAGCGAACCCCACAACGACGACAGTCCAAGCAATCCGTTTGGCGAACATGAGCATTTCCCCGTCCGATGAGTTCCAGGAGGCCGCCATTTCCAGACAACAGCCTTGATCGTTGCCGATGACGATGAACGCTTCCCGGGTTCACGCGTCAACCGGGACGTTAACGGACCGACGGCCGAGCGTCAATCGCGCCGAATGCCCGGCACCGCGATGTAACCCGGCGCGAGCCGAAGCGTGAAACCTATTCGATGCTGCTTTCCGTCACTTCCTTTCGCGCTCGAAACAAGGCGATTTGCTTTTCCGCCCAGCGGAGCGCCTGTTCGACGTCCCGTTGCTCGGCCTGGCGAAGTGCGAAGGCTTGCGTGAAGGGATGACAATCGGGGAGTGGCTCGAAGGGGCCGTCGTTTTCTCGCCGCAGAATGCTCCACGTGAGTCGGTATTTTCCATCCCGGGCTGATGCGGTGAGATAGTTGCCCCGAGCAAAACAAGCCCCATCGTAACCCGAGGGAGGGGCCGCCTTGTTCCAGACTTCAGAGAGCGCCATCGTGATTCGTGCCTTCCGTGATCGGTTTCGATGTCGCCGAGACGTTTCGGAGCAGACAGGGAATCGTACCCGGCAGCCTGCCGAATGACTATCGAGGCGATCAACGTCGCATGCATCGTGTGCGAGACGGAATCCAATGAACAACCCCGAGGATTCCCAGGGGTTACGGTGTCGTACGACTGTGAGAGTGTCGCAACAGGAAGCGAACAAGCCGCCAACGGCCCATTTCCGGACAGAAGCGCTGCCGCAAACACTTAAGCTGATCAATGCACAAAACTGACTGCCAGGATTTTGGCGGCCCTCGAACAACTTTCCGATGTCGAGCTCGCAGTCAGGCTTGGGATCATCGACCGACACGTTTCGGAAATTGAGTGACGCGTGACCGTTTGACGGTTAGTCAACTACTCACGACACGCAGGGACGTCCACGAATTCATAGATCCTTCGTGCGGCTCCGCGGGCCACTTGGCTCAACGGCAATGATACGGCGCCAAGTGATGAGCGCGCTCAATCCACGAGCCCAGAGTGCGCCCTGAGTTGGTGCAGCGCTTTCCACAAAGTTGCTAAGGGCGATGGACTCACGCTTCCGACTATGAGTATGCTTCATCTTCGAGCGATTCACCGGAGCTTTGTCTTTGAGCGAAGTTACCCAAATACTGTCGGCGATCGAGGAGGGAAATCCTGCCGCCGCATGCGACCTTCTGCCGCTTGTTTATGACGAGCTCCGCAAGTTGGCTGCCGCACACCTGGCCCATGAAAAGCCTGGGCAAACCCTGCAGCCAACGGCTCTTGTGCATGAGGCCTACCTTCGCCTTTTGGGGGATGACGCATCACGGCGCTGGGACAGTCGCGGCCATTTCTTCGTCGCTGCCGCGGAGGCGATGCGGCGGATCATGGTCGAGAATGCGCGCCGCAAGCGGACGGCGAAACGGGGTGGCGGTCGGCATCGGGTCGAGATCGACGTGGCCGAACTTTCCGATTCGACCGACGACAAGCTCGTTGCCCTTGATGACGCACTGACGCGCCTTGCCGAACAGGACGCCACCAAGGCCAATCTTGTGCGGCTCCGCTATTTTGCCGGCCTGACGACGCGCGAAGCGGCGGAAATGCTGGGACTTTCCACCGCGACCGCCGACCGCTATTGGGCCTACGCCCGTGCCTGGCTTCAGCACGAGATGTCGGTCAATCGAGAATGATCATGGTCCGGTTGTGGCCATTTCCTGTTTTTTTCCAGGTACGCTGATAGAAGTCGCCCGCATTTCGCGCATTGTCGCATGCCCATTCCCCTTCAAAAAGCTTGCCATGCAAAACGAAGAATCCCTATTCGCCGCCGCCATCGCCCACGATTCGCCCGAGGAACGGGCCGCTTTCGTGGAGTCGGCTTGCGCGGGAAATCCGTCTTTGCGTGCACGGATCGAAGGGTTGCTCCGGGCTCATGAGCATCCGGATTCATTCCTGAATACAGCGTTGGAAGCGACCGACGGGAGTGCGGCCCGGGGGAATTTTGAGACGTCTGCCCTTGTCGACAAGGCCAGCGCGGCCGATGGAAAGCGGATCGGGCATTATCACCTCCTGCAGATCATCGGCGAAGGGGGGATGGGGACGGTTTACATGGCCGAGCAGACTGACCCCGTGAAGCGAAAGGTGGCGCTTAAGGTCATTAAGGCGGGGCTCGACAGTCGGCAGGTGATCGTCCGCTTCGAGGCCGAACGCCAGACACTGGCCCTGATGGACCATCCGCATATTGCCAAAGTCCTGGATGCGGGAGCCACTGCGACCGGAGCCCCCTACTTTGTCATGGAGCTGGTCAACGGAGACCCGATCACCCGGTTCTGCGACGACCGGCGTCTGAGCCCGCGTGAGCGTCTGAAACTGTTCCTGCCCGTGTGCCAGGCGGTCCAGCACGCTCACACAAAGGGGATCATTCATCGGGACCTGAAACCATCCAACGTGCTCGTTGCGCTGTACGACGGTCGACCGGTTCCCAAGGTGATCGACTTTGGCGTCGCCAAGGCGACCGAAATGAAATTGACCGAGCGGACGATGTTCACCGAGTTCGGGGCCATTCTGGGAACACTCGAGTACATGAGCCCTGAGCAGGCGGAACGGAACCAACTCGACATCGATACCCGCAGCGATATCTATAGCCTCGGCGTGTTGCTCTATGAACTGCTGACCGGGTCCCCGCCGCTGGACCGCCAGCGCCTGAAAGACGCGGCGCTGCTCGACCTGTTGGAGGCGATCCGGATGGAAGAGCCGCCGCGGCCGAGTACCCGCCTGAGCACTTCCGAAGCGCTGCCGTCCATCGCCGCGAATCGGAGTCTCGAACCAAAGAAGCTGAGCGGCGTGTTGCGAGGAGAGCTCGACTGGATCGTCATGAAGGCCCTCGAGAAGGACCGCAATCGGCGTTACGACACGGCCATCGCGCTGGCCCAGGACGTCGAGCGCTACCTGGCCGACGAACCGGTGCTGGCTTGCCCTCCCTCGGCGGGTTACCGGTTTCAGAAATTCTTCCGAAAGCACCGCGCATCGTGCCTTGCCACCTGCGGCGCCGCGCTCGCACTGATCGCCGGATTGGTTGGGCTGGAAGTCAGCCGCGAGCTTCTCTCGCGGGAGCGCGATGCCAAGAGCCAGGCGCTGGTCGCGCAGGACGTGGCATTGACTGCCGCGCAGAACGCGGAAGCCGAAGAGACAAGACAGCGCACCCTCGCCGAGCGCAAACAACAGGAAGCCGAGCAGCAAACGGCACGAGCCGATCAGAACTTCCAGATGGCGCGCGAAGCGGTCGACCGCCTGTTGACGCAGGCCGCAGAGGCCCTTCGCGACAAGCCGCAAATGGATTCGATCCGCCGGACGCTGCTGAATGACGCACTGTCGTTTTATCAGCGGTTTCTCGATGTCCAGGCCGACGATCCCGGGATCCGCTACGAATCGGCTCTCGCTGCCGGGCGTGTCGGTCAGATTCAGAACCTTCTCGGCCAATATAAGGAAGCTGCCCACAGTTATCGCGGGGCGGCCCCGGTGCTGCAGCTACTCGTGAATGAACAACCCAACGCGACCGAGGCCCGTGAGGAATTGGCCCGTTGCCATCACGGCCTTGCGGCGGCGCTGATTAGCCTCCATGAATACGATGAAGGGGTCGAAGAATTCGAAAAATCGACCGCAATGTGGACAGATCTCGCGCGGGACTGGCCTGATCGCCCCCACTATCTGTATTCGGTTGCCGAGTCACACGCGGGGCTCGCCGGACACTGGCGCTCACGCTATAGGTTCGCGAGATCGGGGCAGCACACGAAAAGAATCGCCGAGCTTCTCGAAGAGATCGGGCGGCGATTTCCCGACTTTCCGATCGCGGAATACCTCAAAGCCGAGGCCCGAGCGGACGGATTGGCGAATATCAGCCCGGATCAGACGGACGAGAAGGGAGCCCCTATCCGCCGGAATTACAACATGCTTCCGCACGATCCCGAAACTCTTCAGCTCTACGAAGCGGAGCTGACCCGGTCGATGGCCTATTGGGAAGGACAGATTGCGGCCCATCCCGACATACCCCGGCACCAAGGCGAGTTCCTGGTCGCGGCCAGCAATCTGAGCAAAGTCCTTTATGCCGAAAATCGAACCGAAGATCTTCGGCAACTCCTGCTCCGCTGTGAAGGGAAGGCCTGGGAAATGGCGGACCGCTTCCCGGAGGATCTCCTTTACAAGGTAGGCGCCGCGTGGGATGACTGGATGCACGGTATGTTCCACTGGCAGGCTGGCGACAAGCTTCGGTCGCGTGAATTTCTCCGACGCGCACTCGCGACGATCAAGACCGCGACTGAACTCAAACCCGAAGAACTCCGGTATCACGTGCATTTCGTGGGCATGCTGAACAATTGCCCGGACGTTACGTTGATGGAACCCGAATTGGCGATTGCCGAAGCCCAACGAACCATGGAGCTCGGTGGAGATGAATCCGATCGCGCGTCATTGGCCTTAGCACAGACTCGGGCGGGACGGCACGACGAGGCCCTGGCAACAATGGAAATCTGCCGTAAGGCGGTTCCATCTGCTCACCCCTTTTTCGACATGCCCGAGGCCGTCATTCGCCTGAATCTCGGACAGAATGACCAGGCGCTGCTGCTGTATCGACGGGCGATGAAGTCGGTGGAACAGGGCCCCAATCGCTATTGGTACACAGCGGAATACCGCCTGTTCCGCAAAGAATTTGACCGTCGCCTGGGCCTGTCGTCAGAAGTGGATGCTGCGCCGCCTCGGCCGCCGAAGTGAGAGACTTCAGACGAAATTGCCCAAACTCCCGGAATTGCTGATTGAATCGGCCGGCCGATCTCGCATTGGTACTTGCGTAGATCTCGCCACAGTTCGGGAGCGATCGGGCTCCGGTCCGGTGAATCGCGAAAACGTGTCTAAGAAAGCGCCGGCGTTCTTTTTGTATCCGTCAGCCTGATTTTTTCATGAGCACGACCGACTCGCCCTCGATATCCACATCGTCGGATACGCCGCTCCTGGAAGTGCTGGCGTCCCGCCAGTTCACCGGCTGGTTGGCGGAGCAGCGCGTCAGTCTCGCATTTACCACTTATCAGACGGGCAAATTGTTTCTCGTGGGCTTGCAGCCCGACGGGCGGCTGTCGCTTTTCGAGCGCACGTTCAACCGTTGCCTGGGATTGTGGGGGGACGGGCAGACACTGTGGATGTCGTCACTCTATCAGCTTTGGCGGTTCGAGAACGCGCTCCCGCCCGGGCAGGTCGCGAACGGGTTCGACCGCGTCTACGTACCGCGGGTCGGCTATGTCACCGGCGATCTCGACATCCACGACTTGGCGGTCGACGCTGACGGGAAAGTCGTGTTCGTCAACACGCTCTTCAGTTGTCTGGCGACGATCAGCGCCCGGCACAGCTTCGTCCCGTTGTGGCGGCCTCCGTTCCTGTCGAAGCTGGCTGCCGAAGACCGTTGTCATTTGAATGGGCTCGCGCTCGAGAACGGCCGGCCGGCGTATGTGACCTCTGTCAGTCAGAGTGACGTGGCCGATGGTTGGCGCGACCGCCGGCGGGACGGCGGCTGCGTACTCGACGTGCGAACGAACGAAATTGTCGTCACAGGCCTG
>JAGVKR010000457.1 GCA_020050375.1 Planctomycetales bacterium | reverse complement strand
GTCGAATGCGGCCCTTCAGACCGCGAGATGGGGATTGGCCTCGGGAGACAACAGTTCCAAAACGGTATCGTTGGGAGCGGTGCAACCCGCGAGCGTCTTCTTGAGCGCGCGGAGATAGACCAGCCCGTTGTCGGGGACGTGCAACTCGGGCGTCGGCAGGGGGACGGCAGCCACGTGATTCCCGCGCCAGATTTCGACGCTCCAAAGCATGTTGCCGAAATCTCCATCGGCGTGAATTTCGTAGCCCGCGTCTCGCCGCCAGACCTGAATCCGCATCTGCCGGCGAAGTTGCCACCAGCGCGTGAATTCACCGAGTGAAGTCTGCCACATCAATGAGCAGCGGGAAGCGTTGCCGACGAGCGTCAGGAGTTTCTGCAATAGTTGCAGGCGATCGGTCGCCGCCGTGAGGAACAGGGGATAACCCGACTGATAATGCTCGCCAATCCAATCGACGAACGCCTCGCGAGCCGGCAAAGGAGCCGTGCCGAACCGCATCCACGTCGGTGTGGCGGCGCTTCGCCCCGGCTGTTCGAGCTGGCAGGCGGTTCCCGGTCCGGGATGACATGCATATCGGAATCCGAGCGTGAGCAAAGCACGATTCGCCGGCAGCGCGAGATCGGATTGCGTGATGAGCAGACCGCGCGGATCGAGTTGTGCGGCTCGAAACCGCTCGAGGCGCGTCCGCCAATGGGACAGTGTTCCGCGACGCGACGACTCGCAATCTTCCCGCAGAGTCTGCCACCCCAGATCGACCGGAGGATTCTGAATCAGTGGCAAAAGAGCCGCGCCGCGCAACCGGCTCGAAACAAAGTGCGTCGCCTTCCCGGACAGTCCCTCGGCAATCGTCGCGAAATCACTGAGATCGTCGGAGACGTGCTCGATGGCGAGCGACATCGCGCTTTGATACGGGAAGGGGTAGTCGGCCAGGCGGATCCACACCCCTCCCAGTCGTTCGAGCTCAATCTTCAATCGCTCGAGAAACTGCCGCGGCGCGTCGGAAGGACCAGACCCTGCCGGAACAGCGGCCAACTCGGGCCAGTCGCTCGGATCGGAGAGTTCCCGCAGATTGATCGGCGAGAGACCCTGCCGCGCTGCTCCCCGCGCCGCCGACACGCTCGCCGACGACAGCGAGTCGAACAAGACGAAGCGGCCGCTACCCGAAGCCAGCAATGTCACGCGCGGCAGTGTTTCGACCGGAACGCCGGCGGCGCGCAGCAGATCGACGACCTGGCGCGGGACACTCGCCAGCATCAATGGTAGTTCAGGAAGATGCGATTGCTCAGCCATGAAAGACGCGGACTCAGGGATGTTTATTCGACAACGACGCGGGCGGCCCGAACCGACTCGAAAAACGGGCTGGGCGTCAACGATCGTCGAAATGCGTCGCGAACGACGCCTGTGATTCGAGTACGAATGAGAGTGGAAAGTGAGAGGAGACCGGCCGGGTCAATCGGACGCCGGATGGGGAGCGGGACGATACGCTGCGACCGCAAAAAGGTCAACCGAAGTTTACCGTTTTCAAGCCACCGGAATTTACAAAATTGCCATTGGCCTGTTTTCAACGCTTGCTTATACTCCCGCCGCACCACAGGGATGGGATCCCTGATGACTCGGAATCCGACACGCCACCGCACGGAGGCTTCGCGTGGACAAATTGCTCGTTGCCGGTATTGATACGATCCTTGGAGCGAACCTCGCCGCCTGGCTGGCCCAGCGCTATCAGGTGGTCGGGCTGTCGTGGAGCAATTCGCTCGCGATCGCCGGCTGCGAGACCGCCGCCTGCGAGCGCGATTCCACCGACGCGGCCCGCAAGTGGATCGCGTCCGAACGCCCGCAATGGGTCGTCTACTGCGGACCGGGAGCTCATTCCGCCTGGAATGTTTCCGCCACTTCCGCACCGCATCCTGAAAGCGTTCACGTCGCCGGCACGTGGGCCCGCGCGGCACAGGAATTCGGCTGCGAATTCACCGTCATTTCGTCGGACGCGGTTTTCACCGGCCCGTGGATGTTCCACCGCGAGAACGGCACGTGTTTCTGCGAGAGTACGCCGGCTCGCATCCTGCGGATGATCGAGAAGGAAGTCACCGACGTCTATCCCAACACCTTGCTCATTCGCAGCAACGTCTTCGGTTTCGCTCCGACTCCGGAAACGGCCGGCATGGTCGAAACCGTGTTGCACGCGGTGACCGAAGGTCAGCCGCTGGCGCTCGATTGCATGCGCTACGCGACTCCGATTCTCGCCACCGATTTCGCCGAGATTCTCGATCGCGCTTACCAAAGTAAGCTGCGCGGGCTGCATCACCTTTCCGGAAGCGAGCGGATCAATCCGTTCCGCTTCGCGTGCCTGCTCGCCGACCAGTTCGGCCTGCCGATGTCGTCGCTCGACGCGATCGAAACGCCGCTCGAAAACCGCCGCGAATTCGGCGCGGGCGAAACGTCGCTGCAAAGCCGGCGGATTCGCAAAGCGCTCGACGTGTCGCTGCCTCTCGTTCGCGAGGGATTGTCGCGACTGTACGAGCAGCACGTCAGCGGATATCTCGATCGCTTCGGGGCGCTTGAGCCCCTGCTTGCCGAGCGCGTCGCCTGATCGCGCTTCCGCACGACGATCCACAAGAATATCGCACGCCGCCAGGTTCCCTCCGGCGGGTTCTGCTTCGCGACGGGGCCTCACTGTTTGTTGCTCGCCGTCGTCGCCTGGCAACATCGATGAAACGCGCACCGTCGATCGGCTGTTCCGAGTCGGGCGATCCGGCTTTCACCTGCTCACCACCCGCCGAATCCTTTGCGCCCAATCGGCTGGCCAGTTCGGATTCATGAACGGCTTCTCGAACAGGAGAAAGAGCGGGATGGACGCGGCAAAGACAAACGGAACCAGGACACACGTCGCCAGAATCACATCGCTGGCGAAGGCGTTGGTCAGTGCCACTCGCGACAGGATGAATACGATCGGCAACGTTAGAAGTCGGCCATGGTACAGGTAGGTCGTGTAACACATGCCTCCGAGGCTGGCAACCAGAGGCAGGCGCAGCACCGCCGCAAACCACTTGCCCTTCAGCGCACAGATCAACATCGCCGCAAAGCACCACGGCAAAGTCAGTTCCCTGGGAAGGCTCCCTGCATGGGCGGTGACGCCCGCGAGAGCCACCGCTCCTCCAAAGACTGCGTCGGCCCATCCGGCGCGACTGGCGAACCAGCCCGGGTTGGCGACATAGATCCCGCCGGCCCCCACGCCTGCCAGAAAATAATGCAGGAATTTTGCAATCGTTATCACCTTCATCGGGACCGCTGCCACAAAGACCCCGCAAGCCAGCACTGCCAGAGGAATCAGAAAGCAGCCCCGGCGCGGTTTCCGGAAGGCCAGCCAACAGACGAGCGGCGCCATGATATAGAACTGGACTTCGACCTCCAGGCTCCACGCCGCATTGTTGATCGTGGACGATTGACCATAAAGAATGTTGTGCACGTACAGGAGACTGGCCAGCAAGTGCGGAAGTTGCTTGGCGAGATCGAATCGACCCAAGGCCGCGCCCGCGAGCAGAAGCGCAATCATGGCGATGACATAGGGCGGTTCGAGTCTCGTGATTCGGCGGATGAAGTACTTTTTCATCGAGACCGGTTGCTCTTTCAACAGGTGATGGCGGGCGAAAGGGAGAGATAGGATGAAACCGCTGATGGAAAAGAACAGCAGGACTCCCTCAACGCCCAGTCCATAGGCTGGCCGAATCGCCGAGTGCAGAAAAGAGAGTGGGGCGGTCAGCCCCCCGAACAATGCTGCCGGCGCTTCTGAATTTGCGTTGATGGCGATATTGCGAGCCAGATTGCCGGGAATGTGATAGAGCACGACAACGAGGATTGCCAAAAACCGCAGCCCATCGACCTCCGGGATGTATCTGCCGGAGGTGATGATACGTTTCAGATTCATGATCGGTGCGGTCCGTGTGCGCTTTGAGGGGGCCGACGCTTGGAGGCTCAATTGCCCTTGATGAGTTGCGTCGCTGCGGAGCACCGCCTGGCATCGAAAACATAGCTCGAAACCGAAGGCGCATCGAATCCGATGTGGAATGTTCACCAGGCCAGTACGACTTCTCGTCCGAGTGCCAACGCGTCGTCCTGGCGACCGCTTGCTGAAACGGTCGGCGAAGTCAGTCGAACAGAGACGGGCTGCAAAACGACCGGAATTGTCATCTCACGCGCGGCGTGGTGTCAAGCTGACCGGCATCGAGCTGTCGCACGAAGACTCATCCGTGTGAGCGGGACGAATTGCCCTTGATCGATTGCGTGCCATCCGCGCCCGGTGCGAAAGAAAGACCCTTTGTTGCGGCTGCCCTTGCGACTCCCTGCCTTTTTTGACATGATTAGCGCTTCGGGGAGCGACAGTAAATTGATTGCCACGGAAATTGCCAACGAGACAGGCAGGCAATTTTAGACCCGAAAAACAGGGGACAATGCCCCTTTCGCACCGCTAGCTCAATGGATAGAGCATCGGTCTACGGAACCGAAGGTTGCAGGTTCGAGTCCTGCGCGGTGCGCTTTGCTGTGCCAACGGCTTTTAGCAATTCTTCAGACGGCCTCTCACATTTGTGACGAGGCCGTTTTGTATTTCCTTGCGGCGAAACCGCGAGTAAGTCGATCCGACTGAACTCGTAGCACCGGCGTATTGCAACGACGCGGTCGACGGTCGCAGACGCGACTTTGCGACGAACTGCCCCCCCAAATTCAGTCATCCAGCGGGAGCAATGCCGGATCCAGATTGTGACCCTAGTGCTTCGTCACAGCTTGATTTTCGGGTAGATGGATTTGAGCTTGCAGCGGGCGTCGTCAATCTTCATTTGCCAGTCGACGCCGCGTTGAGTG
>JAGVKR010000242.1 GCA_020050375.1 Planctomycetales bacterium | reverse complement strand
GCGTTGAAAGATGATGGATGCATCGGGCCGGCCGGCAGTCTCCTGCATTTGAGCAAGGTCCATTCCCGCGCAGAAAGCGTTCCCTGCGGCGCTCAGCACGAGCAGGCGGAGGTCAGTTCGAGACGCGAGCGACGTCAGATGCTGCTTCAACTCGTGCAACATCTCGCGCGTGAGCGCGTTCCGCTTTTGCGGACGGTTGAGCGTCAGGCGGACGACGCCCGGCTCTTCGCGCATGAGCAGCAATTGGTCTGACATGACAGAGAGTGTGCGAGCGATTGTAGTGTGGACTTCAGTCCACACGAGATGTGGAATCGTGTTGGCTAAAGCCAACACGGATTGTCTGCGAGGGGGCGTGGGATCATTTCCTGCACGTTGCCCGGAGCAGGAATCGGCATTTCCAGAACGGCGACGGCCAGCACTTTTCCCTGATTGTCGGTTCGGAGCGACCGGCTGGCGCCCCCCGCAAGAATGTCGTGCAGCAGAAAGTTGTAGGCGCGAATTCCCGGCAGCGCAAACCGCTGGACCTGCCTGGGGCGAAGCGGGAGCAGATACTCGGCGAGCCGCGTTTCTGTCAGATAGCGCCCGAGGAATTCGTATCCGGCCGGCGTGTAGGCGATCACGCCGACGTTGGCGTGATTTCCCTTGTCCCCCGACCGCGCGTGGGCGATGTCGCCGAGGCGGATCGTGGCAGGCATAGTCGATTGGTCGGTGGTTTGATTCTTCATGCGGAATGGCCTGCGCTGCGCTCACCAGTCACTGGCGGCTTTGACGTCGACGATCGGCGCGACTCGATTGCGACCGATCGTTGTCGGCCAATAGGCGAATACCGGATAGGGCTTGGATCTTGGTCCCGTATAGCCCGTCACTCCCGGCGGCCCGGAACCGACCAGCGGCGAGAGCTCGCGGACGAACCGTTCGAGCGACTCGCGCGACGGATCGTGGACGCTGACTTTGAGCACGACTTCGAGCGAGTCGTCGTTTCTCTTCCAGACGCCGGGGAGCGTGTCGCCGGTCCCCAGGCATTCGATGTGCGTTCGCGCGAGATTGACACCAGCCGCCTTAACACGGGCGAGAATCAGCTCTCCGGCTTTGCGAGCTTTTTGGGCCGCGCCTTTCCCGCAGACGACGAGTGTCCCGGAGGCCATGTACCCGTCACGGTAAGCCATCGAGACCTTATACGTCGGCGGGGCCGGGCGGCCGTCCGCTTTCAAAACGGCGACCCGATCGGGCCCCGCCTGCTGCAACTCGAGGTTCGAGAAATCGGCGTCGACATCAGGAGTGAGGTAGTGGGCCGGGTCGCCGATTTCATAGACGAGTTGCTCGGAGACCGTTTCCGGCGTGACGGCTCCTCCCATGCCGGCCGGCTTGGTGATGGCGATCGCCCCGTCTTCCGAAATCTCGGCGATCGGATATCCCAGATTGTCCAGCGAGAGCGCTTCGTTCCAGCCCGAGAACATGCCGCCCGTGACCTGCGCCCCGCATTCGATGAGATGTCCGGCCACCGTGGCAGCCCCGAGACGCCGCCAGTCGTCCCATTTCCAGCCGAATTCATACACGGCCGGACCGACCGTCAATGACGCATCGGCGACCCGCCCGGTGACGACGATCCGGGCTTTCTGCCGGAGGGCTTCGACGATTCCGGCGGCTCCAAGGTACGCGTTGGCGCTGGCCAGTTGCGGACGGACTTCGGCAAACGGCTTTCCCGTGTCGAAATTCGTGAACGGTTCACCCGCCCCCATCAGCGCGTAAATTCGGGGAAGTAGGTCATCACCGGAAACGGCGGCGACGCGGATCGAACCCAATCCCGCGGCTGCGAGCGTTTGGGAAACCTGCTTCGCGCAGGCGAGGGGATTCATTCCGCCGGCATTGGTGACGATGTGCAGCCGCGGTTGCGATCGCAGCGACGGAACCAGGCTCTGGACCGCCGAGACGAAATCCTGAACGTAACCCGCCTCGGGATTCTTGGAGCGCTGATGTGCCAGAATCGACAGCGTCAGCTCGGCGAGGTACTCGAGCGTGAGATAGTCGAGCGCGCCGCGCTCAGCGAGCGATCGAGGGGCGTCGAGGTTGTCCCCCCAGAATCCAACGCCATTGCCGACGCGAATCGTGTGCATCGTTCCGCAGGATTCAGGATTCAGGATTCGGGAGTCAGAGGGCAGAACGGCAGAGTGACAGCGATCAGCGGGTCAGTCGTGATTTGCTGACGTTCTGTAGTTCTATCCTCTGCCGCTCTCCTTCCACGAATTGTATCGCACTTTCGCGCGGATGTCGGCCCAGGGTTGATATCGATCGATCATGTCGGCGCGGAGATTCACGCTTCAGTGGCCCGACGCTCCGCGGCGATCCGGTTGAGTCGTCGCAGAATCAGATAGAAGGGGATCAGGTAGATGATGTCGGCGAAGAAATAGACCAGGACGAACTTTAGGGGAAGGATCTTGCGAATGACGTAGTACGTCCCCAGGCACGAACCGAGGAATTTGCTCCAAAAACCGAGCAGCAGCACGTTGCGGTTTTCGATGGGATTTTTTGCGACCATATGGTAGCCGACGCCGAACAGGCCGACCAGAATTCCGACGAGTTGGATCGGGAAGTCGATCTTCGGCCGTTCCATGCCGATCATCTTGTACGTCTCATGCCGCAGAATCAGCATGTGCAGCCCGGCGAGAATGTTGTAGACCGCGACGAACCGCAGGACGAACTTCATCCACGAGAGGAGCGGTTTTTCGCGCGCGGGAGGAGCAGCTGGATTCGTTGTGGACATGGAGACGTCGTCGTCCGGGACCGATGAACAGGATTGTTCAGCCGCGAGGCGCAGCCGAGTGCTCTGTGCCAGGAGCCTTCAAAGAACATCTTTCAACCGCATCTCACATAGAGGGGGCGACTTATAGCAGCCAGTCGGCGTCGGATCCAAGGCCAGCTCGCAGGGAACCGCTCCTCCGTAAAAAACGGGCGTTTGATAGCATCCGCGGCCCGACAATCCGGGCGATCGAGCGACGATGTGTGAGCCAGTTGGGCTGTGTCTCGTTCCTCGAATGCCGGCCGACGGAAACCGTGCGATCGTACGTCATGAATCCACTCTTTTCCGGAACAAACCGATGTCACGCCAAGGATGGCTGTTCGACCTGCGGAGCATTCGAACTCGGCGCCGAATCGATGGCCTGGCCCGATGCCGTGCGTTGATCGTCGCCTTATCATTGCTGGTTGGTGGTGCCTGCCCCAACCTGGCGGCCTATCCACCGCAACGACCGACCGGTACGAATTCCTCTGTTGGTACGCTGATCGAGCCGCTTCCGCGCAAGCCTGCGCCGCTGGAAGACGACGCTCAACTTCACGATGTCCAGTTTGTCAGCAACAAACGGGGCTGGGCGGTTGGCGATCACGGTGTGATCTGGCATACGCGCGACGGGGGAGAGGATTGGAATCTCCAGGACAGCGGCGTGACCTGCTCGTTGTTTTCGGTATGCTTTCTCAGCGACAGCGTCGGCTGGGCGGCTGGTGGCGGCACGATGCCCTTCACCCGCCTCTCGTACGGTGTTTTGTTGCACACCGCTGACGGTGGAAAAACCTGGCAACGGATTGATTCGAACGACACCAAGAGCCGGGCCGTGTCGGCCCGAAACATCGAGACTGCCAAAGTAGACAACGCCTCCAATGAAGACACGCCTCTTACAGATACAACCCGATCACGATCCCCAACAAACCTCCCGCGTCTGACCCGGATCAAGTTCTTCTCTCTCGAAGAAGGCTTTGCCGTGGGGCAGGGGAGTGAAGATCAGCCGAGCGGCGTGTTCTTCACAGAGGATGGGGGAAAGTCGTGGCGCGATTTGCCCGGGCTGACGTCTCCCGGCTGGCTGGCCGCCGATTTTCTCAATGAGGAAGTCGGGGTGGTCGCCGGCCCGCGCGGGCGTGTGGCGCTTGTGAACGGCGAGCAGCTTTCTTTACCGCGAGTCGAGAGTCTTGGCTTGCGCGGCTTGTATGATGTGGCGCTGCAACGCCCGAGCTCGGGCTGGCTGGTTGGGGATGGAGGGCTCGTGCTGCGGACCAACAACGCGGGTCTTGTGTGGGAGGCGCCGCCAACAGCACTGCCGGATGAAGTTCGCGAGGCGTGTGATTTTCGCACGGTCTGCTGCCGGGGGAAACACGTGTGGGTCGCCGGCGAGCCGGGCAGCGTCGTCTGGCATTCACCCGACGGCGGCAGGTCGTGGGAGAGACAGAAGACCGAAGAGACGGTTCCGATCGCGGCGATTCATTTTTCATCCGAGAAGTGCGGTTGTGCCGTCGGCGCGCTGGGTACGATCATTCAGACGTCCGATGGAGGCGCCACGTGGGAAGCGACCCGCGGCGGCGGGAGGCGACTGGCCCTGATGCTGCTTCAGGGGAGCCAGACGCAGGCTTCGCTCAAGCCGATCGTCGAGCACTCCGGGGAATGGGGATATCGCAGTCTGATTTCGGTTGTCGCCAGTCGCGACCTCTCGACCGCAGCGAGCATTGAGACGGCGTTCCCCGTCCGACTGGCAGAAGCGGTTTCATTGGCGGGGGGCTCGGCGTCGCGCGTCGACTGGCGCCTGCCGCTGGCGATCCCCGGGCTCGAGCGGGATTCCAAGAAGCTGGTGGCCGAATGGACGAGGCGCACCGAAGGGCGGCTCGAAGAAATTCTCATCGGGGGGATCGTTCGCCAATTGCGCACCTGGCGTCCGAGCGTATTGGTGCTCGAGAAACCGGCGGAAACCGACGCGCTGACGCGATTGATCAATCTGGCCGCCATCAAGGCGGTCGAGCAAGCCCGCGATTCGACGCGCTTCCTCGAACATCAGGAATTGGCCGGGCTGCCGTCGTGGCAGGTCGAAAAGGTGTATCTGCATCTTCCCTCCGGCAGCACCGGGCACGTTCAGGTCGACCCGCATCAGTACCTCGCGCGATGGCAGCAGACCCTCCACGGCGCAGCGAGCCCGGCGGAATCGCTGTTGTTCGACCAGACGGCAGCGTCGCCGATTCGCGAAACCTATCGACTGGTGCGGACACAGTGGGACGAGAAACAGGGGGCGTCGATGGTCGCGAACTTTTTTGCCGGACTCTCGATTTCGCCCGGTTCCGCCGCCCGCCGCTTGCTGGCGCCGATTGACGATCGCGACCTCGCCGCCCGGCAGAAGCTGGCCCAGAAGCAACGAAACTTTGCGGCGGCCACCGATCGCTCGCTCGACGATCCCCGCAAGGCCGAGCAGCTCATCGCTCAACTGTCGGAATCGGTCCACGGCCTTTCCGACGCGCAGGGAGCGCTCCAGTTGGCCGAGCTGGCGGAACGCTACCACGAGCACGGGCAGTGGGAGCTGGCCGAACTGGCGATGGTCGAGCTTGTCGACAAGTACCCCGATCAGCCGGCGGCGCTGCGGGCCATGCAGCAACTCATCCAGTATTGGGCCAGTGCCGAGATCACCTGGAGGCGGCTCAAGAAATCGTCGAACACCCATCAGCGGGAGCGAAGCGATCCGTCGCAGGTCCCGCAGGCGATCGTGCAGGTCGAGGCCCGCCTGGCGCAACAGGCGCGCGAGGAGGAAAAAACGGTGTTCGACTTTGACGATAGCTCGAAGGCCGCCATTCAGACGGAACTTCCGATCCCGCAGCGCAACGTCGCGACCGCCGGTTATTCGGTCCACAAGCATTTCGAGGAAAAGCTCCGGTTCTGGCAGGCTCAGGCCGCGCGGATGTCGCGCAACCTCGAACAGCGGGCACCGCAACTGGCCGCTGCGCCGGATGTCCAGTTTCCGATGGCGGCCCTCTATCGGCAGCGGGAAAAATTCGCTCGCTCCGATGAAATCTATCGCCGATTCTTGCAGCGTGAAACGAAAGGGGCCTGGGCGTGGCCGGCGGCGGCCGAGCTGTGGTTGAACCAGCCCCTCGCGCCGATCGACGGCCCCGTGGTCGATTCGATTCGCGTGCTGCAGCGTCCCATCCTCGATGGAATTCTTTCCGATCCTTGCTGGCAGAATGCGTCCGAATTGCCACTGAGCGATGCCAACCAGCGCGGAGAACGGTCGCTGGCGATGCTCTGCCACGACGGCGAGTATCTGTACCTGGCGGCCAGCATGCCGCGGGCTGCGGGCGTTCGCACCGATGGACCGATCCAGGGGGCGCGGCGCTATGACGAAGACCTCACGGATTATGACCGGGTGACACTCTGCCTCGATGTCGATCGCGACCGGGTGACTTATTTCAGCTTCTCGATCGATCAGCGAGGCTGCTCCAGCGATTCGTGCTGGCACGATCGCTCGTGGAATCCGCCGGGATGGGTCATCTTCGTCGACGCCGACGAGACGCACTGGCGCCTCGAAGCGGCCATTCCTTTCGCCGAGTTGACGCCGCGGCCCCCCGAGGCCGGGGCCGCATGGGGTGTCGCGGTGATCCGCACGATTCCCGCCGTCGGTTGGCAATCGTGGACCCAACCGGCCGGCGAAAAACCGCGACCGGAAACATTCGGCCTCGTCCGGTTTGACTGACGCCTTGCGGCGCGGTACACCCGAACCCGCCGGTCGCACCCGGCAGGTTCCCGCACCGCGAGAGAGTCAACGATGCCTCTGCTGATCGGCATGGATGAAGCCGGCTATGGTCCCAATCTGGGACCGCTCGTGGTCACCGCGGTCGCCTGGGAAGTGTCTGGTGATCCCTCGCAGATTGACCTGTGGGAAGAATTCGCCGGAGTTGTTGCGGCACGAGCCGCAACAAATGACGAGCACCTGCAG
>JAGVKR010000789.1 GCA_020050375.1 Planctomycetales bacterium | reverse complement strand
CGCGACGCATGTTCCAGTACGTCGAAAGAACCTCGTACAGATCGGCTGAGACCGGGATCCGGTCATCGGCGAAATCATTGAGCCACGCGCGGCGTGTCCGCACAGCATCGGCCAGGATTTCCGAGATTTCGCCCAGCGAGACGGTGACTTCGGGTTCGGCGACGGCGGTGGTGGTGTCGTCTCCGGTGTAGAGCTTCAGACGGTGTCGCATGGTGATGATCGTCCTTGAAGACAAATGGGCTTCCCTGCCCCCCCGGCGGCCTTCGCTCTCCAGCGACTCGGCCAAGTGCTGTCTTGCACCGGTTCTATTCATCGGCAGACCACCTTTGCCGACTTGAGGATTTATTCCGAAGAATGCGGAAAAGCCCGCAGTCCCGACAACGCGGGCCAGACCTGAAGATCGCAATTTTCCGGGAACGACCGGCAATAAGATTCCGGTTCATTAATGCAAATAATTGCTGTTTAATAAGTTATGTCTGATTGTGGTGCACGACGCGCTATGCCGTGGCCCCAGAAGCCCGTCGGAGGCAGTCGTCGGGACTGCATTGAACAAGGCACCGGTTCGCGCCAGGCATCAGCCAAGTGGATCATCGATCGGGGATTGCACCGGGAAGGATTACGGATACGCACCGGATGGCGCTGATGAAAAGGATACGGACGAGAGACGGGCCGCGCATGTTTCCTCTTCGGGGCGTCTCGCACTGCTTGCCCGACAAATTCGATGGGAAGAAAGGGAACCACGAAAGACGCGAAACACACGAAAAAAAGCCCATTGCAGTGGACGGACGACAGGATTCCGGAATGTGCGGCGCCAGAATGCGGCGTCCTCAATGCTAAATCCTCTTCCTTTCGTGTCTTTCGCGTCTTTCGTGGTTAAGAATTGTTTCTGGCCGATCCGCATCCGATCTCTGCCCGTCACCCCGCAAAATGATTCGTGCGCCCGCCGCGTGAGCTTCGTACACTGCAGCGATACCTCAGACGGCAGGGAGTGGGGTATAATCCCGCTTTGGGTTATCACTCCTTCGTGGTCGCAGTCGTTTCATGTCTCTACCGGCCGATGTCCCCTGTGGATTGTTGATCAGCCGGGACTTGTTCTTTACGAGCAAGGTGACCGGGACGGCTCAGCAACTGGGATGCTCGGTGCAGGTTGTGCCCGACTGTGCCACGGCTTTGTCGCGGATGGCCGCGACGCGTTTTCGCTGTGTGTTCGTCGATCTCGCCCAACCGGTCGCCGGCCTGGCGGAATTCATCAGCGGGTTTCCCTCCGATGGCAAGCCGACAGTGGTCGCCTTCGGATCGCACGTGGCGACGGCCCAGTTGCAGGCGGCCCGCGACGCCGGTTGCGATGAAGTGCTCCCCCGCAGCCGATTTTCCGGTGAGCTCCCCACGCTACTGAAAAAATACATCCTGATCCTGCTGGTCCTTTTCGCGATTCTTCCCCGCCATGCGACCGCGCAGTTCGGCGTTGTGGGCGGGGTCTACGTCGATGCCGAGGGAATGCTGCGCGAGTCGGGGAGTTTGTCTTCGGGCGAGCGGCTGAAGCTGCTGCGACAGAATTCGAATGAGTCGGCTTCCGCTCCAATCGCCGCGGCCAGTCGTCTCCGCAAGGTGTCACTCCTCCGGCTTGAGTTGGCGGTGGCCGAGTTGCACGCGACAAAGAAAGACCTACCGGCGGAAGTTCTGCATCTGGCTGGATTGCAACAGGTGCGATATGTCTTCTTCCGCCCGGAGGAACAGGATGTCGTCCTGGCCGGCCCGGCCGAAGGTTGGAAGGAGCTGCCGAGCGGTGACGTCGTAGGACTTAAGTCGGGACGGCCGGTGTTGCATCTCGACGACCTGCTCGTGGCGCTGCGGTACGCGTTCACCGACCAGACTCGAGACGGCTTTCTCGGTTGCTCGATCGATCCAACCGAGACCGGCGTGAAGGAACATGCCGAATTCGTCGGCCGGCTGAAAAAGCTCGATCGATCGCAGGCGGCGACAATCCTTCGCGGCATGGAGCAGGCGATGGGGCCGCAGTCGATCCGAGTGTACGGAGCTCCTGATAACAGCCGCTTTGCCTTGCAGTTGATTGCCGCCGATTATCGTCTGAAACGGCTGGCGCTCGACCACGATCCCTCCCCGTCGAAGAAAGTCCCGAGCTTTCTCGACATTGCCGCCAAAAGCGTCTCTGGCGGTTCGCAGCCGCAGCACCGGTGGTGGTTTGTCGGACACTACGACGCGATCCGTTTCACCGCTGATCGTCTGGCATTCGAGTTCGAAGGGCCGGGCTTGCGCGTCGACACGGCTCCCTCGGCGGGGAGCTTCGCGCCGGCAGCCAACGCTGCGAAACCGAGCCGGGCCGCGACGCAATTCGCCGAAGCGGCGACTCGCGGTTTCTCCGAGTTGGCCGAGAAGATCCGGGCGTTCGCCGAACTGCAGAAGCTGGTTGCGCTGGCGGTCACTGCGGAAATTGTCCACCAGACGGCTGAGGGAGCGCCCGATCGGGGGACCGACGTCGAAGCACGCGTGGTCGGCGGGGATGAACCCCGCCGCTCGCTGGACGGTGTGCCCAATGGGGACGCCGCAATCGAGGCAGCGAACGTTCGGAACCAGAAGGCCGCGAACTGGCGTCCGGGGCATTTTCTCGACGATCGGGCCTGCCCGATTGCCGAGTACCACGCGCCCAAGCAGACGCCGTCGCTGGCCAACGTGCGAAT
>JAGVKR010000440.1 GCA_020050375.1 Planctomycetales bacterium | reverse complement strand
GCGTGCCGACCAGCACCGCGCGTCCGGCCTTCACAAGGACGTCGATTTCGACCGCCACGGCGTGCAGCTTGGCTTCGCGCGTCGCGAAAACCCGCGCGGGCAATCCCTGCCGCAGGCAGGGGCGATGCGTGGGAATGACGGTGACATTCAGCTTGTAGGTGCGATTGAGCTCGCGGCTGACCTGCGAGCCGGTTCCCGTCATGCCGGCCAGGTGCGTGTACTGGCGAAAGAAGCGTTGCACGGTGATCTGGGCCGCCGATTGCGTTTTCGGAGTGATCGTCAACTGCTCCTTGGCTTCGATTGCCTGGTGCAGGCCTTCCTGCCATTTGCGACCGTCCATCATCCGTCCGGTCGATTCATCGACGATCACGATTTCGTCATCGACGATGACGTAGTCGCGATCGAGCGAGAAGCCAAACCGGGCCGTCAGCGCGCGTTCGACCTGGCGATAGATCTGCTCGGTGTCGATCGACTTCAGGCTGGGGGGGGCCGAGGTCAGCAGGACCTTGCGGCAACCGGCCACTGTCAACCAGGCGGTGCGCCGCTGTGGATCGAACACGTATTCGGTTCCGGCTTCGAGCCGGTCCGCCGTCCGAGAGCCCCAGCGATACAGATCGACCATGGCTGCATCCGTAGGCTGCGAAACGGCGATGATCAACGGTGTTCGAGCGTCGTCGATCAGCACGCTGTCGGCTTCGTCGATGAGGGCGAAGTAGGTTCCCCTTTGAACGATTCCATCACCTCCCGGTTTGCCGTCGGCATCCAGTCGCAGTCGATCGCGCAGAAAATCGAACCCGAGCTCTTTGGAAGTCGCATAGGTGATGTCGCGGGCGTACTGCGGTTTGCGCGCGTCGGAGTCCATCGGTGTTTCGATGCAGCCGACCGTCATCCCGAGCAATTCGTAGGCGGGTCGGCTCCACTCGGCATCGCGCGTGGCGAGGTAGTCGTTGACCGTCACCACGTGGCATCCCTTGCCCGGCAAGGCCCGCAGAAACGCCGGCATCAGCGCGGTGAGCGTTTTCCCTTCGCCGGTCTGCATCTCGACAATGCCCCCGTCGACGAGGGCCAGGGCTCCCATGACCTGCACCGGATAAGCCGAAAGGCCCAGTGTTCGCCGGCACGCCTGGTGCATCAGGGCGTACGCCCTGGGGACGATGGTCGCCAGGTCCTCGCCCGATTTGGATCGCCAGCGCAGCTCGGCAGAGAGGCGCCGCAGCTCGGCGTCGGTCGCGCCCTGCATCTCGTCGGACAGCCGTAAAACTCGCTCGGCGAGCGTCCGACATCGTGAGAGGCGCGCCTGCTCTGGACGGCCGCCAGCCTTCAGCAAATGCAGCCAACGAGAATCTGTGGCAACCATAGGCGAATTCGGGGAACGAGCCTCCTCATCAGCGGAACGACGATCGGCGTAACCGTTCACAGCCCGGGGACTGGCTCATTTTTCCCGCGTCCCAGTGAGCGACGTCCGCTGCCTCGGCTTGGCGCGGTCCGCCAATTGTCGGGAAAAATGTGCCTGTCCCCCTTCCTGGGCTGTGAACGGTTACGATCGGCACTTCCAGTGGGGAACGATCAATACGCAACGGTTTTAGTGCGTGATGAAGCTCCCAAGTCTCCTATCGGCCCGTGACAAGACGATCATTTTCTCGATTCGGCGTGCAAACGACCAGATCAATCCACCATCACGTTTTGCAGAACGGCGTCCCAGTATTCGGAATGTCGATTCGATTTGAGGCCTGGCGGGGGCCGCAAATTGGCAATCTGCAACGAGAGCGCAAGCTTTGCTGGTTTTGCGATCCGTTCCGGCAATTCGTTCCCGATCGCGGCGCGCCGAATTCCAATTATTCCGCCTGTATCGCCTTTGTCGACGGACTAACCGCTAAATCGGCTTCTGTGCGCGTGGTCGGCAGGGAATGAGTAATCGCGTTCTTCGGCCAAGGTCGAATCATGTAGACAGTTGGATTTAACAGCACCAATATGCAGACATCGGGAAAGGTGTTCCCATGGCGAAACGAACATGGCAGACCGGGATCGCGCTGGGATGCGCGGCACTGGGATTGACGGTGGGTTTGAGCAATCGGGCCTCGGCCCAAGGGTCCGGGTCCGGCACGACCGTCATTGAATCGGGGGCGGAATGCGAAGCGGACGACTGCGAGGCACCGCGGTGCTGTCGAGGCATGTCGTTCTGCAATAAGCTCCGCATGCACGCGATCTATCATTCGCGGAAGTCGTGCCGCACGTACCGCCGGCTCGACTATACGCCGGCCGAGCTCGCTCCTTACATCGGCCCGGGCACGTATTATTCGCCGGGGTACGGCCAGCCTTACGGCGGCCCTTCCTGCCCGCCGGGCGGATATGGCTACGGAACTCCCGGCGCCGCCCAGATGGGCTACGCACGTTAGCCGCGATTTCGGTATAATGCCGACCCGGTTGCCACGGCGCTTTGCCACGAGGCGACGATCCAGCGCTTTGATTCACGTCTCAATCTCCCGAGGAAAACATCCATGGCCAAGAGCGACCAACCCGAGACCGGAAGTCCTGCCCCGCAGATTCAGCCCACGATCGAGCCCGATACGCTCGAGCCGATCTACACGAACTTCGCGCGAGTGACCGGCTCTCCCGAAGAGTTGATTCTGGATTTCGGGCTGAATACGCAGCCGATCGGCAACGTCAACACGCCGGTCAAGATCTCCGAGCGGCTCGTGATGAACTACTACACCGCGAAGCGTCTTTGGCACACGCTCGCCGTTTCGCTGCAGCGCCACGAAGAGGCGTTCGGTGTGCTGGAAACCGACATCACCAAGCGCATCGTGCCGCAAAAGGCACGGTAACAAGCGAGCGCCAGCGAACCGGCAGGACTTCGGCTGTTGCACCGACGTGTGCACTATCGCAGGTGTGACCGCCGTTCGAGCGAATGCGACATCGACAGGGGGGACTTCGGTCCCCCCTGTTTCGTTGATGGCGATCGAGCCAGTGAGCCTCTGGTCGTCCAACGGACGAGCAAGCTCATGTTTCATACGTTTTTCAAAAATGTGTGGAGTTGCACATTTTTGAAATCGCGGCGATGGGAATCGGCAGGGCTGTCGCCGATCGGCGAAGTCGCTCACCAGGAACGGGATATCCGGCGAACAATAGCTCACAGCGCAAACGTTCACAGCTCCGGACGGGGGACAGGCACAGTGTTCCCGACTGTTGGCGGACCGCGCCAAGCCGAGGTAACGGAAGTCGCTCACCGGGATGCGGGAAAAATAAGCCAGTCCCCGGGCTGTGAACGATTACGCTCACAGCGCAAGCGGCGAGACCCCAATAGTATACATAGGTATACAATTTTTTCCAATGGGGAAATGATCGTCGAATGGCTCGCGTTCAAGCCCAACGGGCGGCCGCTTTCGTCGCTGATCTGTAAGTCCCATTCGAACGAAACAACCGGCGAGGGACGAGGTTGTCCCTTGCCGGTAGGTGACGAGCTTCGGAATCACAGATCGGATGAAGGAATCAAAGGAGCCGATTCGCGGTTGCCCGCCGATTACCAGCGGACCTCCGCACCGACATTGCCGCCATGCAGGTAGAGGTAGCCGTGGGGATCGACCGACTGGCCCGAGCCAGGCGCGTCGGTGAAATTCAATTGATCGGGGGCCAGGGCGACGTTGTTGATCCAGATGAAGCGGTAGCCGCCGCGAATGAACAACCAGTCGAAGACCCGGAACGACCCGTTGATGCCCGCTTCGCCGAGCACCGATGTGGCGACGACGTGATCCTGAAAATTGCGGCGGATGAATGTGTCGTTGAGATCCTTCATGAGCGTATTCTGCTCGGCGACGTTGGCGAACACGCCAAACTTTCCGAGCAGGTCGACCGTCAGCCGATCCCATTGTGAGCTGAAGCCCACGCCGAGCTGACCGCCGATCAGGTTGTTCTTGGCGCGCACGAGATAGTTGCTCGTGGAGTCAAGGACGTCCACTTCGGACTGGAGGTTGAACGATTCGTTGAGGCGAATGTAGCGGAAACCGGTCAATAGCTGGAGACCGGAGATGGTTTGCGTGTAGTTGCCTTCCACGTTGTACAGGCTCGAGACGTAATCAATCTGCATCCGGTCGGCGAAGATATAATCCTGCGTGATGTTGGCCAGCGTTCCAGGAATGCTCAGGTTTGCGGCACCGGTCACCTGGGAAGAGTTCTTCCAGTTGTTGAAGCCGAAAAACGTCAATTCCACCGCCGAGACCTGGTCAAATCGCCGGCCGAGGGTCAAGAGCGCACCCGGCCGGAACATGTCGGTCTGACTGGCGTCTTTGGCGGTGAGGACGACCTGATTCCCCGGGAGCACGATCGAGACGGGCGTATCGGCGGAGTGGATCCGGGCCAGCCAGAGGACGTCGGCCTGGAAGTAATGCTCGAAGTCGGGCGGGGCAAAGAGCTCATTGATGTCGGCCGGGCCGTCCGAAAGCTCCCAGTCGTACCGGGGATCGGGGACGACGAAATCGTCGAAGTCGACCGCGTCGTCCGAAGTTTCGTCGAAGGCCTGGGAGTACCCGACCTGTTGGAAGTCAGAGCGCTCCTGAGCGCTTGCCGGAATGGCGCTGCTGCAGATCGCTGCCAGCAACGACATCGAGAATAAAGCGTGCCGCATTTCGAACCCCCCCTCGGAGTTGGCGCCGCCACTGGCGGGGGATCTGCGATTGAACGAGTTTGCAGACCGACCCCTCTCGGTTGACCAATACTTTCCTTAGTATCGGAGAATCCGGTTCCAGCAATAAAGTCAATACATTGACTACGCCGGGTATCCTGCAACAAACCGCTACGCAAGGCACGACCGGTAAGATCGGTTGTCTGGAGAGTTTTGGGTCGTAAGTCCAAATGAAGAATTGGCTTATGGGTCAATCAAGTCGGCGGTCCACAGAAAAAAACAGGGGCACGAGCGGATTGGCCGCTCGTGCCCCTGAGGCTGTCGGGACAGATTCTGCACCTTTTCGGTCACCCGGCGGTCGTCTTACCGGGCGACCGGTCGCATTGCACCGCTCAACTCCATTAGACTCCGAACGGCAGGGTCTTGATGTCGGAGAAGACGGCATCCAGAGCGTTGAAGTCGAATTCGGACCAAATGAGGCCTCCTCCAAAATCAAGCTTGCCATTCTTCCGGGTGATCGTTTTGCCCGTATCAAGATTGAGCATCGTGCTGGCGTTGATGATCCGGGCTCGCGTCGTGACGCCGTCCTTGTCGGTCAACAGGATTTGAGTGTTGTTGGCGGTGATCCTCGCGACGCCGGTGCCAGGAAGGGTGGAGGATCCGGCGAAGAACAGGTTCTTGTACCAGGTTTTCCCGGCCATCGTCCCGCCGACCCAGACGATCTGGCCGTTCATGACTGTGCCAGTCGAGTTCCAGCCGGTGGCTCGCACCTGCGTGGGATTCAGCCAGTATCCGTTCGACGTGCCACCGACAGTGTCCGTGAAGAGCAGATTGGTGATGGTTCTGCCGTTGACAACGAGGGTTGTCGGGAGCAGGCGGAAACTCACCGGTTGTCCAGTGACCGAGTCGGTATAGGTTTGAGAAACGTCGAGCTTCTTCCAGACGGCGCCGCTCGAAAAAGTCAGCGTTCCATCGGCATAGATCGCGGTCACCTTCCAGGCGGGAATGTTGATCGTGGTGGGAGTGGTGAACGAGCCGGTGGTTGACAATCCGGACTTGTTGTAAAACGTGAACGACACGCCGTTTTGAGTGACCGTCACCAGCGTCGGGGCAATGGCCGGGTTGGGGTCGTTGACGTAGTACTGGCCACCGATCGACAGTTTCAGCCAGATCTTCCCGTCGGACCAGACGATTCGACCGGCGTCGGGTGTGGCGTAATTGATGATGCCGGTGAGCCCGCCGCGGCCGGTGATCGTGTTATACGACATGAAACCGCCGGTCGAACCAACGTTGTTCTGATCGGAATAAGTGAGGCTGGCACTCCCCACGGGGTGGTTGATGCGGGCCAGCTTACCATCCACGACCCATGGGCCTCCCAGATTGAACTGGTTGCCGAAGGCCGCGGTGTTGATCGTGACCTGAATATCGGCTGCAGAATTGACGTATCCATCCCAAGCCCGGGTCTTGAAGGCCGCAATGGCGCCGGTCGAACCGTTCGCTCCGGTCCATGTCAGCAGATCGCCGTCTTCGACGAGTGTTACGCCCGGGACGACCGCAACTGCGGTGTTCGTTCCGAATTTGGTGATCTTCAGCGATCCATTCTGCACCGTCTGGATGCGGAACGCGATCGTGTCGTTGTTGAGGTCGGCTTCGTTCGCCGCCTGCTTCAGTTGGGCATAGGTGATATTGAAGGGGGTTTGTTGAACGGCGCCCGCGAACGAAGTCACCGTGGTGAACGTCGGAGCAAAGTTGACAAGATCGACTTTGACCTGAACCGGGTCGAGCGACGCCAGTGTGTCGGTCAGATCGACGGCGAGCAACTGGAACGCATCGGTCAGGCCGGTTGCGCCCGAAGCCGAGGTCCAGGTGAGCGTGTCGCCGGCAACGACGACCGTCCCGACTCCGGCGGCAGACGTGATTCCCAGATGGGTGATCTTCAGCGTCCCACTGGTCAGCGAATCGACTCGGAAGCCGAGAGCATGACCGGCGGCGATCGTGACGTTCGACGCCGCTTGCAGGTCGGCGAAGGTCAGCGGCGTATCGACGAAGCGGGGCCTGGTGAACGTCGCCAGCGTCGAGAGCGTGGGAGCGGGTGAATTGATGACCTCAACCTGCGCGGTGAGCTGCGGCGTAGAAACGTTGTATGGCGACGCGTTGACCCCGTCGTAAGCCACGATATTGAAGGCGTTGACGGCGGAGCCGAACACGCCCAGCGGGGGCGTCCAGAACAGCGAATCGCCGGCACTGACAATGGCCGTCGCGGTGCCTGGCACGACAGTCGATACAACTCCGAGATGTTTGATCTTGAGCGAAGCCCCGGCGGCAATGCTCTCGATGCGGAATTGAATCGGATGACCGTCGACGTTCTGCGGGTTGGAATGCGACAGGAGGTCGGTGTAAAGAATGGCGAAGGGGGAATTCAGCCCGCCCTGCCCGAATTTGGTGAGACTGGTCATGGTCGGCGCATCGGGGACCGCGTCGACGTTGATCTTCACCTGGACGGCGGGGAGCGCCGAGCTGAACTGTCCGTCGGTGGCCAGGACCTTGAAGGCATTGAACGGGCCGCCGCCGTTGAGGTCGTTATTCTGATTGGCCGGGCCCTGCCATTGCAGGACGTCGTTGGGGCCGAACACAGTTGCGTTGGGTATGACGGAGACATACGGTGCTCCGTTCAGGCTGATCTGGAGCGAACCGGTGGTGACCTGCGTAATCAGGAACGACAACGGATTGTCGTTGTTCGCATCCGCCAGGTCGGACTGATTCTTCAGGTCATTGAAGGTGATGAAGTACGGCGTATCTTCCGAAGCATCGGTCGGCAGCGTGTTGATCGTCGTCAGCGCGGGAGCGACGTTGAGCAGGTTGATGCTGACCGTCACCGGGAAGGCCGACGTCGAGAGCGCCGGTGCGATCAAGACGTTTTCGGGATCGTAACCGATAACCGTGAACGCGGCCGTCTGGTTGGCGGCGCCGGTCGGCGGGTCCCAGTACAGCACATCGCCCGCTTCGATGAGGGTCGTCCCGGGGACGACCGCGATGGCCGGGGCGCCGCTTTTGCTGATTGTCAACGTTCCGGCGACCACCGATTCAATACGGAAGTTGGCCGTATGGGTGTTGGTGACGTGCAGATCGGAATTGGCCAGCAGCGTCGCGTAAGAGATGCTGTTGACGACATTCTTGAGGCCGGGCAGCAGCGCGACGTTGGTGAGCGTCGGCGGCGCATTCCCGATGATTGTGAACAACGAACTACCGTCGGCCTGGTTCCCCTGCAGGGCGTTCCCGGCCGTGTCTTTGATTACGGTCGTATCGAGATTGATCGTATACGTGCTCGCCGACGGGAACACGGAGATCGACTTGAAGGCGGCCTTATGGGTGTTCGCGTTGTAGCTGAAGATGTAATCGACGCCGTTGACCAGCGTGACTCCGTCCTGCTTGAGGATGAACGAACTGGACGAGACGGTTGTGTTGTCGATGCCGATCCCCAGATCGTCCAGCACGACGTCGAATTCGACGAGCGTTGTCGGCGTGATCATGAAGAACGTCGAGACGGACGGGTCTCCATCGTCAATGCTGTTGTCCTGCGGGCCGACCAGACTGGCGGTCGGGCCGGTGAAGTCGGCGCGTTCCAGGGCCCCGCGATCCTTGAAGATATTCGTGCCGAGACCGGTCGCGTTCGGGACGGAGGGCTCATCGGTCCGGAGCTGGCCGAAGCGATCGAGCGGAGGGGCGGTGATCGGCGATTGGGGAATTCCCAGCGGCGATTTGACGGCGACAATCGACGGTCGATCCTGCAATGTATTGAGCGAGCTGTCGATCGCCTGGCTGCCCGGCGCGAGATAGAAATTGCCGATGCCGGAATTCACGAACAGCGGCTGGGCGGTCGAGAGCAGAATGGCGTTGGTTCCCGTGACGCCGTTGCCGCCGTTGTTCTTGAACAGCGTCGTGCCGACGACCGTTTTCGAGACCGACGAACCGTCAATCGAGATGCCGGTCACGGTGTTGGCAACGATGTTATTGAGAATCGTCGGAGCGGCGTTGTTGGAGACCTGGATGCCGGTGCCGGCTCTCGTCGTTCCTCCGAAAATCGTGTTGTTGACTATGCGGCCGTACGACACGCCGCCAAATGGCGTCCCCGCGACGCCCGAATACTGAATGCCGGCCTCGCCGAAGTTGTAGATCAAATTATTGCTGATCTGCGGACCGGGAATCAGCTTGTCGCTGTTGAGAGTCGGCGTGTTGATGACCGAACCGGGGTGAGGCAGGTTCGCGTCCGCACCATCGCGCGAAGAGCTCACGACAATGCCCGTCTCGAGCACGTTTCGAATCGTGTTGGAGCTGATGTTGACGACGCCCTGGCGACGCGGCACGTTCCGGTCGCCGAGGAGGTTGTACGACAGCGAGCTCGGCGTTCCGGAGTCGAGGACCGACACCTGACTCCTGGACGATGCCATTCCAGCGGCGACCGCCATGATCGTCGGGAAGTGATCACCATCGATCTGGAAATCCTGGACTCCGGTCAGCGTGAAGCTTGCGCTCGTCTGGCCGGCCGGAATGACAACGGTGGCGGGCACCGTCACTTCGGTGATGTCGGTGCTGAACAGGTTGACCGTCAACGCGACGTTCGTGGGGGTGTTGCGCGTGACCGTGCCGGTCAGCGTGTTGCCTTCGGACAAACTGAATACGGAGGCCGAAAGCGTCAATCGCGGAGATTCGTCGTCGACGATCTGCAGTCTCCCGCCGATCCCCTCGTAGGATTGGGCTGAGGGACTGATGATCAGCGTCTGGTTTCCGCCGGCGATGGTATTGGCCGTTGCCGAAATGTTGAACGGCGCACTGGACGATTGGCCGACCGGGATCGTCACGGTGGTGGGGACGCTCGCCAGGCCGGTTGTGTTCACGCTCAACGTGACGATCAGGGGCTTCCCGGTCACGGTGAGCGGGTTGCCGCTTGTATCGACCAGGCTCAAAGTGGCGGTTGTCGATCCGCCATTCTCGTTGATCGAGGCGGAATTGATGTTGACGGAAATCAGTCCCGCCAGCGAAGCGGGCGCGACAACGACATTCGCGGTCGCCTGGTCCAGCGTCGGGAGGTCTGTGTTGGTGATCAGGTCGGTGCTATTGTCGGCCCAGTTCGGGATTAACAGGCCCGAATTGAAATCGAGGCCGCTGACCGGACCGAAGTCGGTCGGACTGCCGGAGAGCTTCGCACTGGACGTCCCCGCACTGATCTGGAAGTTGGGGCCAGCCGTCAGGATGCCGCTGCTGTAAGTGACGAGCGCTCCAAAGTATTGGGCGTCGTTGTTGGAGATGCCGTCGGTGTCACCTGCGCCGCCAATATTGCTAATGACGCGCCGCACACTGTTGGTCGAGCCATCGACGACATTCAGGCTGTTATTGGCGCGCCACAACAGGTCGACCGGCCGCGACAGACCTGTGCCGTTATCGACGTAGATGTCGATGAAGGCGCCGGTCGTGCCGTCGTAACGGAGTATCTGGCCATTCAGTTCATTGGTGACGTACAGGTTGTTGTCGGGTCCGAATGCCAGAGCCTGTGGGTAAAAGAGATTGCCACTGAACGAGGGAACGAAGGCGTTGATGAAGGCGCCGCTCGTAGCGTCGTAACGCAACACGCTACCGGTGCTGCGACTGGTCACATACAGATTGCCGTCGGGACCGAACGCCATGTCGCGCGGGTCGCCGAGGTTGCCGGAGGCGGCCGCTACGAAGACCTTGTCGAGCGCTCCGCTCGTGGCATTGAAACGGATCACACTATTCGTGCCGTTGCTCAAGGCGTAGAGAAAACCATCCGGCCGGAACAGGAGCGTGCCGGGGGAGTCGAGTCCCCCGGCGCCGGCGGCGACGAACACGTCGATGAAGGCGCCCGTCGTGCCGTTGTATCGAAAGATCGAGTCGCCGATGATGCTCGAGACGTACAGATTACCGTCGGGGCCAAAGGTCACGCCGGCCGGACTGAGCATGCCGCCGCTCCCCTGGGCGACGAACACGCCGAGGAACGAGCCGGTTGTGCCGTCGTAACGCAGAATCTGGTTGGAGGTCTGCGATGCGACATATAGGTTTCCGTCAGCGCCAAGCGCGACCGAATTGGGATTGTTGAGCCCACCACTTCCCGGCGTGACCAAACCGCTGACGGTTCCCGTGCCGCCGGTATCGTTGCGCGAATCGTACCAGGTGATGCCCAGGACGCCCGTCGTTTGATCGATGGCGATCCGTGGAAGGAACTGGCTGTTCGTCGTCGAGTCGTCATTGATAAGAAGGGGATTGCTCCACGTGCTCCCGAAATTGTCGGAGAAGCGGACGTAGACGTCGGTGTTGTTCGATTCGCTGGGGGTCTCATCGGTGTAGACCATATACACCCGGCCGTTGTGCGCTCCCCCCGATCGATCCCAGGCCAGCCCGACTCCAGCGCTGATTCCCTGCTGAGGCGAAGCCGGGATATGATCGGCGGCGCCGACTGCTGTCGACGTGATTGAGGTCGGCGAGCTGAAGCCGCCGGCTGCGAGGCCAGTTGCATCGACACTGACCAGCAGGTCGGTTGGCCCTTCGCCCGAGGCGCTGGTCTGATAGACGACCATCACCTGTCCGCCGGGACCGATTGCGATGTCACCGAACTTCCAGAGGCCGGAGGTTGGGATCTGTTGGGAGCTGCCAAACGTAAACACGGTGCCTAAGGCGTTCGTCGGAGCACCGGCCGCGACAACACGATTGGCGCCATTGTCCCGATACGAAACCCACACGCTGCCTTTGTTGCCGGGCGTATCGAATCGCGCCGCGGTGATCTTCGGCGATTCGACGGTTCCCGCGCTGCTGAAGGTTTTGACGAGAACGAAGGTCTGGCCGAAATCGGCACTGGCGGCGACGATGATGTCCTGTCCATTGGCAGCGACATACGTCAGGAACAGATTTCCATATTCGTCGGCTGCGAGCGCGGGATCCTTCCCGCCGGCCGGCAGCCCATCGATGACGGTCGCGAGGGCGCGTTTCGTCCACGTCTGGCCGCCGTCGGTGCTGTAAGCGCCGATCAGGCCTGGTGCGGCGGCATCGTTGGTCGCCGAGAACATGCGATTGGAATTGGTGCGATCGACAGCGATCGCTCCCCCCGCCTGATTGCCGGCGGTCTGCGTGATGTTGACGTTCGCTCCCACAACGGCGACAGGGAGCGCGGTGTCGGCCCCGCTGTCGAGGATGCTGACGACGCCCGTTCCGGGGGTGTAGTTTGTCGAATAGGCGACGAGGGTTGCCGGCCGGTCGCCGTCAATGATTCCGTCCTGCACGGCGCTGAACGTGAATGTCGCCGAGGCTTGTCCGGCCGGAATCACGAGTGTCAGCGGAACAGAGGCTTCGCCGGGGTTCAGGCTGGCCAGCGATACGGTCAGGGACTGGCTGGTGGGCGAATTGCGGGTGACGGTCGCGGTGCGGGTGAGCCCTTCGGTCAGGCCGCTGCCATTGTTGTTGATGACGAGTGTCAGCGCGCCCGGATCGTTGTCGGTGACGTCGATCGGCGCCGAGACGCTGGTGTACCCGACCACGCTCGGGCGAATCACGATCGTCCGGGTGCCGTTGAAGAAGGCGTCGTTGAGGCCGGTGATCGTGAACGTCCTCGTCGTTTGACCGGCCGTGATCGTGACGTTGGCGGGAACGGTGACATCGGTGGCCGGCAGTCCCGTGGCCGGATTGATGACGCTGAGCGAGACAACGAGATTCGACAACAGCGACGTGGGAATCGCGACGGTTCCGGTTGCTGTTCCTCCATTTTCGGCGATCGATGCACTGTTGATCGTGAGTTTGACGTCGGGGATGGCGCCGATCGAATCGACATTGGTCGCCTGATACAGATCGACCCGCGCGTTCGTGGTATTGGAGCCGGTGATCAACCCGTCGCCGAGCTGCGCAGTGACCTCGAACAGCCCCAGCGCCGCGGTCGCGTTGATCGAATCGCGAATCTTCCGGGCGACGTCGATGTTTGTGTCGGTCGTGGCAATGGAAACGGTGCGATTGCCCGGCGTCACCGAGTTGTTGAAGTCGAACTCGAACGTCTGTGTTTTCACGCCGTCGGTGATCACGAACGTCTGGCCATCGATCAACACGCTGCCCGGCGGAGCCTGAATCGAATAACCGGGAGCCAGAATGATGTTGGAAGACATCAACTTGGACTGGTCAATCAAAATATTCGGCTGTCCCGGGGTGATCGTGTTTCCCGTGCTGGTGTATTCCGTTCCGCGACGCATTTCGAGTTGATAGGCGCCGGTGAGCTGCTGTTTTTTAATGTTGGGGTCGGTTTCGATCCCCGGAACCGGAGCGAAGAAATCGGTTCCTACGCTGGACGTCCCGGTGACCATTTCACCGCGTCCGGCAAGGCCGATCAGCAGGTCATCGACGTAGAAGCCGATTTGGTCGTTGTCCTGGCCGCGGCCGGCTTTGGTCGCGCCCGCACCCGCCGCATCGCCGGCCAAACCTTCGTTGTTGCCATCTTTCATCGACGTGCCGGTGGTGCTGAAATCGAATCGCAATTGCAGGGACTGGGCCCCGGCGAACCGACTCAAATCGATTCGGGACTGTCGCCACGATGAGGAATCGAAGAGTTCCTGAACTTCCTGTCCCTGTCCGTAGGCCAATGAATTGGGATTGTTATAGACGGCGTCGTTTCGTTCGGCGGTCGCGTACTGCGGCAGCTCGGACTTGACGCCGATCGTCGATCGCGTCGAGTTGTTCGAGGCGAGCAACGACCATGAGGCGCCCCCGTTGGTGGTGACGAACACGCGGGCGCTGTCGAGCATCGTGGCGTCGAGCTCGGTGCCACTGGCGTTTTGCGTGTCGAGGAAGTAGTTGAAGTACAGGGTGGGCAGATCGGCGCCGCTGTAACCTTCGAGGCTGAACGATTTCGTAATCAGACTGCCGTAGGCTCCGCCCGGAAGGTTGTAGTTGTTGCCGATCGCTCCGTCCGGATTGAGCTGATCCGACGTCAGATACTGCTGATACTGGGAAGTCAGAACGCCGTATTGGGCGTTGACGCCGTTGTACGTCAGGTAGTTCGACGCGCCGGGCGAGGCAGCCCACTCCTCCAGACCGAAATAGAAACTGGCGCCGCCCTGGCCGTATGTCGTGCGGCGGCCGTTGATGTCCTGCAGAATGTTCCCGGAGGCCTCATTGCTGAAGTCGAACGCCTGGTTGACACCGTGCCCGTCTTCGTCGCCACGCTGGGTTGTGGGATGCCACAGGTTGAAGTCGAGCGGGGCGAAGGTCAGGCCGCGGGGGTTCTGGATGCCGGTTTGCATGGTGGTGGCGCCGCCGGCGAAAACCGGCTGCGCGACGCCGC
>JAGVKR010000368.1 GCA_020050375.1 Planctomycetales bacterium | reverse complement strand
GTGATCGGCACGCAGGCCGCCATCAGTAAGAGTGTCGCCAGCGCAACGGCGTAGCGCTGCGATGCCTTGCGCAGCGACCGGCGATGGAGCAACACTGCCGCGATCAGCCCGAGAAGCGCCCCCTGCCACAAAAAGTGCAGCAGCGTTTCGGCCCAGGCGCGCCAGAACGGGTGAGATAGAGCATCGACGAATGTCATCGGCCACCTCGGCTTTCCGGCTTCTGGCGAAACGATTCGATCAGCTTGTGAATCTCGTCGAGCTCGCGCTCGCTGGGCTGTGTCTCGGCCAGGAGGTGCGTCACGAGCGCGTTGGCCGAACCACAAAAGGCCCGTTCGAGCAGGTCGCCGACCATTCCCGAGAGGGTTTCTTCACGCGCCTGCGTGGGAGAATAAAGAAACGCGCGACCCTGCGGCTGGCGTTCGAGCAGTCCCTTGTCGGTCATCACGTTGAGCAGGCTCATCACCGACGTGTAAGCCCGCTGCTTGTTCTCATTCAGGATCTCAAGGACTTCCCGAACAGTCGCTGGTCCGCGATCCCAGAGGACCTGCAGGACTTCGAGTTCTGCGGGAGTCGGATGTTCGCTGCCGGGTCGGGCCATGTTCGCACCTCTGAAGAATTCGTGTCGCGCTCGACAGAATTCATGGTACGGCATAACCCGTAGATTGGTCAACTGCAAAAACAGTAGATTCAATTGATTTTGAAGAAATCGTTCCGGGGAAGCGTGGGACTGGGACTTCACCCCCTGAATCGTGGGGCCAAACAAGCCGGGCCGGGGGGCGGCCAATCGCAACATCGCGTCGGTTGCGAGGCAACGCTCAGCGAGCGCCGCTCTTCATCATCATCCAGCCGGTGACGGCGATGACGATCAGCAGCGTGCCATACTGCGTGGGCGTCATGTTGTGCCACGAGCGCAGCAGGTGCTGATGATAGTAGTAGAAGTGGTCGTGAACGGTCTGCATGGCGACCTCAAAACGCGCGACCCGCGCGAGAATGTCTCTTGAAGGAAGCGTAGCTCACGAACCGCGGGTCGGCAAATCGAGCCAGGACGAAACGGTAACGTGCCACCCGGCCGTCGCGACCTTGCCGTTGCGAAATGAGGGCCGGTACAATCGCGTCGCGCATTTTCTTCGAGATCGACAACTCTTGTGCGAGGTGGTCATGTTACTGCGGTTCACGCTACGGGCCGGTTGTGGTGTCGCGCTTTTGCTGGCCGTCTCGGCGATGCTTTCGGGAGCCGAGCTTTCGGAGACCTTGAAGACGATCAAATCGGTCGGCCCGGAGGGGAAGGGGAACGCTCAGGCGGCCGCCGCCTGGAAGCAGCTCGCCGCCGGCCGCGCTTCGTCGATTCCGACGATTCTCGCCGCCCTGGACGACGCCAATCCGCTCGCCGCCAACTATCTTCGAAATGCCATCGAGACAATTGCGCAGCGTGAGTTGCAGCAGGAAGGAAAGCTTCCGGCGGCCGAGCTCGAAGCGTTCCTGAAGGAGACGCGGCACGAGCCCCGGGCCCGGCGGCTGGCGTTTGATCTCCTGGCGCGTGCCGACAAGACGGCGCCCGATCGGCTCATTCCCGGAATGCTGAACGACTCCAGCGTCGAATTGCGCCGCGACGCTGTGCAGCGGCTCATCGCGCAGGGGGACAAGCAATTCGCACAACAAAAACCGGACGACGCCAAAGCCACGTTCGCCGCCGCCCTCGCCGGCGCCCGCGACGACGATCAGGTGCAGATCATCAAGAAACGCTTGGAAGGTTTGGGAGAGAAGGTCGACCTTCCGCGCCATTTCGGCTTTCTGATGACCTGGCAACTGGTCGCTCCCTTCGACAACACCGAAAAAAAGGGGCTGAACACGGTTTATCCCCCGGAACAGGGAATCGACCTCAACGCCGAATACGAAGGGAAAGAGGGGATGAAGATCCGCTGGTCTCCTCACACGACCGACAACGAATACGGGATTGTCGATGTGGCCAAAGCGCTCTCGTCGTTCAAAGGGGCCGTGTCGTACGCCACGACCGAGTTCGTCAGCGACAAAGAACAACCCGTCGAACTCCGGCTGGGGACCCCCAATTCGTGGAAGGTCTGGCTCAACGGCGAATTGCTCTTCAGCCGCGAGGAATATCACCGGGGGATGAGTCTCGATCAGTACAAGATGCGCGGCACGCTCCATCCGGGCCGAAACGTGATCCTGGTCAAGGTCTGTCAGAACGAGCAAAAGGAAGAGTGGGCCCAGCGCTGGCAGTTCCAGTTGCGGGTCTGCGATGCCGCCGGGACGGCGGTGCTGTCGGCGGATCGAGCGGGGAAGTGAGTGTGGAAAGCGGATGAGACAGAGAGACAGAGAGACAGAGAGACAGAGAGATGGGGAGATGGCGGAGATGGCGGAGATGGTGAGATGGTTTTTTCTCCTTGTCTCCTCGTCTCTCAATCTCTCTTTCTACATACTAAAAAAAACGGACATGGAGTTCCTATGCGTGCTCTGATGACGACATTGATCCTCGCGGCCACACTCTGCCTCGCGGGGGCCGATTGGACGCAATTTCGCGGCGCGGACACGAGCGGTGTGGCCCCCGATCAGAATCTGCCGATTGAGATCGGCCCTTCGATCGCCTGGACGACCGAGCTGCCCGGTCGCGGCTTGTCGGGGCCGATCGTGGTTGGCAATCGGGTGTATCTGACCGCCAGCAGCGGCTACGCGCAGGATCGACTGCACGTCCTGTGTTTCGACACAGACTCGGGGAAGCCGCTTTGGGAGCGGCAGTTCTGGGCGACCGGGCGAACGATGTGCCATCCGAAGATGAGCAACGCCACACCGACTCCGGCCAGCGACGGAGAGCGGATCTTCGCCTTCTATTCGAGCAACGATCTGATCTGCCTCGATCTCGACGGCAACCTGCAATGGTTCCGCGGGCTCAATCACGATTACCAGAATGCCAGCAACAGTCTGGGGATGTCGTCTTCGCCGATCGTCGTCGGCGACACGCTGATCGTGCAGGTCGAGAACGACAGCCAATCGCTGGCGTTCGGAATCGACGTGGCGACCGGCGAGAACCGCTGGAAACACGACCGACCGGTGATGGTGAACTGGACATCGCCGATTCTCCTCAGGGGCAAGTCGCGCAGTGACGATCTGGCGGTTCTCCAGTCGGGGAAGGGGCTCGTCGCCGTGCAGCCCCGAACCGGTGCCGAGGTCTGGCGGTACGACGAACCGTGCGACACGATTCCTTCGGCCGCCGTCACCGATGGCGTTCTGTACGCGCCCTCGAAGGGATTAACCGCCCTGCAGCCGGATGCGCAAGGGGGCTCACCGAAAGTGCTCTGGCAAGAAAGCCGCCTCAAGCCGATCACCCCGACCGCCATCGCCTATGACGCGCGCGTCTATTCCATCGCCAGCTCGGGCGTGCTGCACTGTGCCGACACGGCCAATGGGAAGGGCCTGTGGCAGATGCGTCTGATGGTGGAGATCGGCGACAAGCCCTCGCGGGGCATGTTCAGCGCCACGCCGGTGGCCGCGGGAGGCCATCTCTACATCGTCAATGAGGACGGCGTTCTGATGGTCGTCAAAGCGGGGGGTGAGAAGGGAGAGATCGTAGCACACCACGAATTCGGCGAAACGATCCTCGCGTCGCCGGCCATCGCCAACGGGGCGCTGTATTTGCGCAGCGACCAGCATTTGTGGAAGATTGCGCGGCGGTAATCCCGGGAGTTGAAGAGTTACAGAGTTGAAGAGTTACAGAGTTGAAGAGTTACAGAGTTGAAGAGTTGAAGAGTTGAAGAGAGGGTGGGGGAGCGGCGTTGCGGCATGTTTCGCAAGGTTCCTCAACGATGCGCCGATCTGGAAAAACGACCGGGGATTGAGCTTCGCGCTCGACGTTGCATCCGAGAAAATAGGAGGGAACGTTTTCCGTAACCGGGTCACCTGCTTCCCCGGCCACGCATCAAGAACGATGGATGTTGCGTTGGTGCGGATGCAACGCGAGATTCGTGGTGTTGCAGCGATGCCGATCAAAAAAACTGTATCCGATCGATTCTCGGCACCCGGCATGTCCGCATTTCCTTCCTTGGGCCGTAAGTGCGATTCCCGTCAGCCAGTTGCAACTCAATTCGAGCCGTTGTTGCAGCAATTGCGTTGGGAGCTGATAATCTGGAGTGGATGCGATATTTGACAATTTGACGACTTTTCCAGATTATTTCGGTGACATTCGTGCACAATCACAATTGAATCAATGCTTTACGGAAACCAAATCGGCGTCGCGCAAATGCTAAACTGGGAAGAATAGGCATTTCAAAATGCAACAAATATGTTGCATTAACATTGCGTTGCGTGTTCCAAATCCGTTCCCAACCCATCGCGGCGCAATGCGCCAGGACCGACCTCAAAGATGACTCACACACCGGCGACAGATCGCGACACCTTGGGGACCGGCAAGTTCCGTTATCGGGCCGTGCCGGACTGGCCCACGCTGCCGGAGGGGTGGTCGCTCGTCGAAGTCGTCGGGGTCGCGACCGACTTGCACGATCGGGTCTATGTCTTCAGCCGTAGTGAGCATCCGGTCACGGTTTTCGAGCCGGATGGCACGTTCATCCGCTCGTGGGGGGAAGGGCAGTTCGTTCGCCCGCACGGAATCACGATCGGCCCCGATGGCTCGATCTACTGCACCGACGATCGCGATCATTCGGTCCGCAAGTTCACCCCCGAGGGAAATCTGCTGCTGACCCTGGGGACGCGCGGCAAGCCCACCGACACGGGGATCGAAGGGATCGACTACCGCACGATCAAGCGCCCCGGCCTGCCGTTCAATCTGCCGACCAACCTGGCGATCGCCCCTGACGGCAGCCTCTACGTCACCGACGGTTACGGCAACTGCCGCGTCCACAAGTTTTCGCCCGAAGGCAAATATCTGTTCTCTTGGGGCGATCCCGGGAGCGGGCCGGGGCAGTTCAACCTGCCGCACGGGATCAGCATCGACTCATCGGGCAAGGTCTACGTCGCCGATCGGGAGAACAGCCGGATTCAGATTTTCACGCCGGAAGGCAAGTTCATCAGCGAGTGGACCGACACGGCCCGCCCGATGCAGATTCGCTTCGACGAAAACGAGACCGCCTTCGTGTGCGATGTGGGTTGGAAAGCAGGATTGTTTCCGTGGCACACGGCGCCGAGCGGTCCGCCGCGCGGGGCGTATGTCAGCGTGTTCGACCGCGAAGGGCGGCTCCTCTCGCGCTTTGGCGGCAGCGACGATCCCTGCGCCCCGGGCGACTTTTTCGCGCCCCACGACATCTGCGTCGATTCGCAGGGCTCGGTTTACGTCGGCGAAGTCGTGATGTCGGCCGGAGGCTATCAGGGCAAGGTCCCGCCGACATGTCACTGTATTCAGAAGTTTGTCCGCGTGAGGGAATAGGT
>JAGVKR010000345.1 GCA_020050375.1 Planctomycetales bacterium | reverse complement strand
GGCCGCGGAACCGTCGGCAGACAAGTAGCGAATCGACACGCGCGAGTCGCCAATCTCCGTGGTTGACTCGCAGACTCGAATCGACTTCGCCACGGATGACCCGGTGGTCGCCGCCAGGCGGTCGCGAATGCCGCGCGTGACGACGACTTCCCGCACACCCGATTCGACCAGCTCGTTCACCGCCGGAAGGTCGTCCGGCTCGGCACGGGTCAAAAGCAGCCGGTTGGGCTTTCGCCCCGTCAGCCGCTCGACTTCTTTCGTGAAGGCGCCGATCGCAACCCCGCGGGGCAGATCGATCAGCACCGCTCCGTCACCGGCGGCGAGAAAACCGCAATTGGCCGAACGGAACTTGTCGGAAAATCCGGCGGCGAAGACGCGCGGCGAGAGTCGTTCGACGTGGGGTAAAACCGGAGACGATTCCACGTCGCGGGCCGCAGCCGGCTTGTCTCCCGCCGGAGGCACGGCAAAAGATGCCGGCATCAGCATCCGTGTCGTGATGTCCTCCGCCAGTTCGCCGACCGTTTTGAAATAGCGGCGGCCCTCGTCGGAAGATTGGAAACGGGCCAGTTGTTTCTCGCGCTCGGCGAGACTGTCGAAGCGGAGCAGAAGCGTCACTTCCGACCATTTTCCGATCGTCGTCGTCCACGGCCCGACGGGACGAAATCCATAGCTCTGCATCAGCTTGATCCCCTCGGATTCAAGGTAGTAGAGAAACTTTCCGTGGTTCGCGAGCGGCACCTTGTGAACGACGTGCAGCACGAACTTCGCCGGTTCGTGCAGGGCCGGGGGCACAGCCTCTGCGGAAAGTTTCAGGAAGCGGTTTTCCTCGCCGGCCAGCAGCGGATCGCGCTTCGCCACGAACTTCGCGAACTGCGGATTCGGGCCGAGGAAGCCGATCGCTTTCTCGAAGGCGGCCATGTCGTCGTATTCCCAGATCGTCACGTGCTCGTAGAGATTGCCGACCAGCGTCTTCCACCAGCCGACCATCCGTCCCCCTGCCGCGCGGAACAGCGGCAAGCCTTCGGTTTCGATCAGCTTGTCGTACTCGCCCCCTTTGTCGGGCTTGATGAAGATCCGCCACTCGCCGTAGACCTTGCCGGGCGAGGTGTCTGCCTTCTTTGCGGATTTCTCAGTGGCTGCCCCGGCGGGTTTGTCATCGGCGTGGCTGAATGCCCCGGAGGCGAACAGGACGACGCCCCCCCACAGTAAACTTTTCGAAACGCGGGACCGCATGGCTGGGACTCCCAATGCAGGACAGACACGGATGGACAGCAGCACAAATCGCGACGGATCTCGTTGTCGTGTCACCGTTGTCGGCGAGAGACTTCGCGCGGCAAACGCAGTTATTGATGGGACTTCGGTGTCACCGATCTTGCACCTTGTCCCGTCACACTGCAACCCACGGGCGGGAATCAATTCTCCACCATTCGGAAACGGCAATGTCTCACGAGATTCCGGCCCGAAGGGCGAGTATTGTTCGAGGCTCACACGGGGATGCTGCAATGATCCCTGGTGCGCCGGGAATCTATAGGGATCGGCCTCAGTGCCGATCCGCGAACGTCTCGGGACGATCCATTTGCACATTGGCGCACCACTCAAATTCGCGGAACGCCACTGTGGGTGTTCCATCCAGAGCCAATTGCCCGCTCGATGGATTGCCAGGATTTCCGGCCGCGGTCAGCGCGGGCCGCGAAACGCCGCCCGTTGACAGTCCACCAGCGGGTGCCTACAGTGACAGTCGCGCCGCCCGATGCTGGCACCGGCGGCAGACCCATGTCCCCGTAGCTCAATTGGATAGAGCGTCGGCCTCCGGAGCCGAAGGCTGCAGGTTCGAATCCTGCCGGGGATAATAGACTTACGTCGACAGAGAATACTTCTGTCAGCGTTGTTGTCAGAGAAAAACCCCGTTCGGGTGCTGCCGAACGGAGTTTTGCGAACCGTGAGGTGTGGACCCGCATCGTGCCGGAGCCGATCGAACGCAGAACGTACGTCCATGCTGCCAATGTTGTGACGGCGCTGTGTCGGGGCGCCTTTGCCTCCATTGGACGTTGGAGGCGAGCAGGCGGGTTTCGGCGAAGCCCGCCTGCGCTTCCCCCGATAGCGCCGATCGGACTCTCAGACTACGCGGAGGCGGTGTCGGGCTCTGCTCGTCGCGACGTGAGGAGCCAGGCGATCAGAACGGCGCCGACGGTATTGAAGGCGAGATACAGGAAATCTCTCCCGATGGAGTACACATACAGGAGTTCGTGGAATTCACACACGTGCGCGTCGTCGACACCCCAATCGCGATACAGTGAGATGATCAGCGGCTCAATGGTGAATGCGACAACCACAACCACCAGCACGCAGGCAAGCCGTGAGAACGACGTCGGAAGCCATCCGGCCGGGATCCATGGACGTGGCCGAGTCGCCTTTCCGGCCCAAATACAAGCGGCGAGAATCGTGCCCAAAACGACCGCCGGCAAAGCCAGTTGTACCGAAGCGGCGGCCCAGGGTGACCAGCCCCACATGATCGACTTCGTGCCGACTTTTGCCATCACGTCGCGGATTGCGGACAAGAGCAATTGGAGGGGCACCATCCCCACGAGCATCCAGGCCAAACGCCCGCGCCAGATCGCGAAGGGATCGTTTTTCGCAAATTCGGCCGACAGCGCGTCCGGATGTCCCAAGCGATGAGACGCGAGCAGCAGCCGCTCTTCTTCCGGCAGGCCCGTCGTCGCCAGCTCGTCGATCATTGTCCGCAGATGATCTTCCAATTCATTGGCCGCTTTCGGCCCGACCCGTTGCTCGATGGCGACGCGCCATGAGCAAACCCGCTCGTTCAGTTCGCTCATTGAAAATCCCCTGATGTCAGGTGGTCTTGAGAGTCGGTCCCCACAATCCGGCGAGCGTTTCGTGGACGGAGAGCCAGTGTCGCCGCTCCTCGGCCAGCGCTGCCGCTCCTTTGCGCACCAGCTTGTAGTATTTGCGTTTGCGACCGGTCTCGGCGGTGCGCCAGACCGATTTCACAAGCCCCTGCCGTTCGAGGCGATGGAGCACCGGGTACAGCATGCCTTCGGTCCATTCCAGCCTCTCGCCGGAGAGCTGCCGGACCCGCTGGATGATCTCGTAACCGTAGGATTCCCCCTCGGCCAGGATCGACAGCACCAGCGGCCGGGATGAAGCGGCGACTAATTCCTTGGAAGGCATCGAACGACTTCCTTTCGTAATCCATAACACATAGCAGTATTATGCCTAGAAGTGCAAGGGTTGTCAAGGGGTTGCGACGGCGATGCGGGATTTTTCGGGTACAGTCGCTTCCTGTCGTTTCGACAGACTATTTGTGGACGATCCTTTATCATGGAACTCGCGTCTCGATTCGGTGGCCGCAATTCCCGAAAGGATTTCGAACAATATTTCCCAGTCGGCGACTGGGAAATTGTCGCCGCGAGGCACCGCGCAACCGCCGCCTTTTAACCTCAGCTGGACCCATTACGTATTTCTGCTCGGAATCAAAGACCCCGACGAGCGCAGCTTTTACGAAATCGAGTCGACGCAGCAGAACTGGACCGTCCGCGAATTGAAACGCGAGTTCAACTCGGGCCTCTACGAACGCCTGGCCCTCAGTCGCGATAAGGCCGCCATTCGGCGGCTGGCGAAGGAGGGGCAGTTGGTTTCCCAACCGCACGATCTGCTCAAGGAACCACTGGTGCTGGAGTTTCTGGCCCTCGTCGAAATCACCCTCTCGAAAGATGCGAACATCCACACTCGCGAATACCAGCTCTACCTTCCCGGCAAGGACGAACTGAAGCGGAAACTCGTAGAATGGACGGGAGAACACGAGCCGGGGAATCGTTGAGAGAGTTGCATTGAACAAGAAACAAGAAAAGCTTCCGACAGGATTTCCAACAATGTGCGTGCCACGCGTGGTTAGGGTCGGCCGAAAACCGGCTCTTGTAGCGATCGCCGGGCTCTGTCTCAGCTTTTCGGTAGCACAGGCTGCGCCGCCGGCGGTGCCAACGACTGACGCTCATGCCGCTGAAGTCGAGGCCTTTCAATTCACGCCCGCGGGCTTTTCGAAACCGGGACTGGCGCGAACCGTGTCCGGCGACGAAACAGGCGTCGTGCAAATCGACGTCCGCGATGCGCGGACGGGCAAGCCGACTCCCTGCCGGATCAACGTCGTCGGGCCCGATGGCAACTTCTATCAGCCGGCGCCGGACGATCTGACCCCGTACGCCCTGACCGGCGAATGGCCGAAAACCGGTCGCGGCAACCGCACTGGAAAAGCGCCGATCCGGTATTGGGGGCGGTTCTTCTATTCCCGCGGCCAGACGCGCGTTGCCGTTCCGCCGGGAAAAGTCCGCGTCGAAGTGTGGAAGGGAATCGAGTTCCGCCCGCAGACGCAGATGGTCGAGATCGCGGCCGGCAAGTCGCAGATGGTCGACATCAAGCTCGCGCCAACGGCGGTGATGGCCGAACTGGGCTATCACTCGGGCGATCCGCACCTGCACCTCACGCGGCAAACCGAGGCCGACGACAACCGGATCCTCGACCTGTTGGAAGCCGAGGATGTGCGCTACGGCAGCATCCTTGCGTACAACGAGCCGGCGGGCCCGTACTTCGGAGTGATGAACCGGATGGATATGCCGCAGGAGCGCGGGCTCGGCGAGCGCTCGCTCCGCACGCGCGGTCCGTACCAGATCATCTCAGGACAGGAATACCGATCGGGGACGTACGGGCACCTCAACCTGTACTACCTGAGCGAGCTGATCCTGTCGGGGCAAAACGTGAACGCCAGTGATTGGCCGCTGTACGGCGACGTCGGCCGCAAGGCGCTTGGCGACGGCGGCTACGCGATCTACGCCCACGGCGGATACAGCCAGGCGCTCTACGCCGATTTCGCGCAGGGAAACGTGAACGCCGTCGAGCTCCTCCAGTTCGGCGTCTACCGCGGCATCGGTCTGGAAGACTGGTATCGCATTCTCAACATCGGCTATCGCTTTCCGTGCGTGGGGGCGAGCGACTTTCCCGCCTGCCGCAAGTTCGGCGATTGCCTGACGTATGTCCAGGCTTCCGAGACGCCGAAATTCGCCGACTGGTACTCGGCCGCCGCCGAGGGGCGGAGCTTCGTGACAACGGGCCCGCAACTGCTGCTCGAAGTCGACGGAAAAAAACCGGGGGACGTCATCCGCGATGACGCGGCCTCGCGCGCCACCCCGAAGGCAAAGATTCGGGTTCTTTCCGTAGTGACGCCGGTCACGCACGTGCAGCTCATCGCCGCCGGCAAGGTTGTGAAGGAATGGCCCGTCCCCGCCGACCAGCAGCAGGGGCGCTGGTTCGAGGTCGAGCACACGCTGAGCCTCGATCGCTCGTCGTGGATTGCGGCCCGGGCGTACTCGCAGTCGAAGATGAAAGAGCCCGACGCCGAGGCACACACGAACCCGGTCTACGTCCACTTGCAGGGGCGCGCTCCGTTCGACAAGGATTCGCTCGACTGGCTCGTAGAGAAGATCGAAGGGCAATCGGCGATCCACCAGGGGCGAAAATTCGCCGAGCAGGAGCAGGTGGTTGCGTACTTCGGTCGCTCGCGCGACGTTTTGAAGCAGATTCGCAAGCAGGGAGGGTTGAACGCCGACGATGATCCGCGGCAGATTGCGGCGGCGCTTCGCACGGGTGATACGAAGAAGCAAGGGGAATTTGACCCCAGCGCGCGGACGCATACCGAAGAGGAGTTGCGCGAGTTCTTGAAGCCGGTGCCGCCGAAGCCGGCGAAGGAAGCGGTGAGGCTGTTCGAGACAGCGGGGGGCTTCGAAATGCAACTGGTCGCCGCCGAGCCGCTGGTGGCCGGTCCGGTTGCCGCGACGTTCGACGAGGACGGGCGACTTTACGTCTGCGAGTTGCGAGATTATCCCTATCATCCACAGCCTGGGCAGAAGCCGCTGGGAACCGTGCGACTGCTCGAAGATGTGGACGGCGACGGCGTGTTCGACAAGAGCTCAGTCTTCGCCGACGGGTTGCTCTGGGCAGCGGCCATCGCGCCGTGGAAAGGAGGCGTGTTCGTCGGTTCGCCTCCCAACATCTGGTACATGCGCGACGACGACGGCGATGGCGTGGCCGACACGCGCGCGCTGGTCTTCACCGGCTTCGGCGAGAAAAATCCGCAGGCGATTCTGAACAATTTTGTCTACGGATTCGACCACAAGATCTACGGCGCGACTGCGGGGAATGGAGGGACTGTCCGCCGCGGGAACGAGCCGGAGGGAACCGGCCTGCGTGTCGACGGCCGTGATTTTCGCTTTGATCCGCAGACGCTTAAGCTCGAAACAGTCACGGGCAAGGTGCAGTTCGGCAACACGTTCGACGACTGGGGAAATCGCTTCCGGTGCAGCGAGTCTCAGCCATTGCAGCACGCGGTTCTTCCCGAGCATTACCTCGCCCGCAACCCCGATCTTCCGGTTCCCAATGCCGTTCACAACATCGCTCCCGGACCGGTGCCGATCTACCGGATCAGCCCGGTCGAGCGCTGGCGGATGATCCGATCGGCACGG